>CAZYGL010000018.1:0-7119 GCA_964647335.1 uncultured Syntrophomonas sp.
CCAGATTACCAGGAACTGCCGCAGAGGTCACCCCCACTTCGAGTTTGGTGAGCTTGAGGTCCAAAGAAGTGTCTTTTTCGATAGTCAGCCACAGACTCCGGTTATTATCATAGGTTCCGTTGTTATTAAATCCCCGAAAATCAGTGTTATTCATCTTAGAATCCATGAAATAAACACCTTCGGGCAGGGTGAGAAGAAGGGCATCTCCCGCCTGAAAGGAAGCCGTAGTATTAAAGGTGATAGGCCAAAGCACGGTATTGGTGCCACTAAAGGAAACCAGGCTACCCTCGGCAGTGGTGGAAGCTTGGCTGCCGCGATAGATGTAATCTGCACTTTTGCCGCTATCCGTGGCGGTAACGGTGACTGCCTCCTTGGTGACTGTGGCGGCAATCAATTCAGTTGACTCGACGTGGGAATTAGCGGGTATTGCACCCGGAGTGTCGTCGTAAACAGATACTATCATATCTCCGAAAGGTGCATCGGGGAAAACCGTAATACACCCGTTTATCTTCAGTTTATCAGCCACTCCGGCGGAAGCTCCGGTAGTAATGAGGCTCAATTTATTACCATCAATTTTCCAGTCAGCTGTCAATCCATGAACTCCTTGGATAATGTGAGGATTCGTAGTATGACTCCATTTGAATCCGTCGGGCAGTTCGAACACCACTTCGGATCCGGGTTCCATGCAACCAGCTAAGTCTTCTGTAAGAGTAATCCTGGCTATTTTTTGGTCAGATCCCATAAAGATTCGTAGTGGAGAAGCAGCGGTAACCGATACCGTTATATCTCTGGTATCCCAACGAGCTAATGTCAATGAATCCTGGAAAGTATCGAGGAGGTTATTGGACTCATCTATATAAGTGATTGTCATATCAACATTGATGTCTTTGGCAGCAATCGAGGAGTTCACTTTCACAGCGGGTACATCAGCAAACCTGAAAGAAAAGGCTGTTCCGGCAGTGACTGTCTCAGTTACGGTGAAAGTCGTGTCATCCTGATAGAGGGGATCCATGGGATCGAATTTTACCCCCTGGGGTAAATTCATTGTGAAGTCAATTTTTCCGGGTAGGGCATCGATCGCATCGATAGATATTTTTACAATACCCAAATAATCAGAGGTGTCTTCCTGTATATCTATGTTTACGGAACTAGTAATTGTCATGGTCTCTGACTCGCTGGTAGCCGTATTCGCTTTTTCCACACCTGTGAATGTGCTGGAAAGAAGGACTAGGGCAAGCAGCAGCCATAGATTCCGCAGCGTTTTTGAAAGCAAATTGGGTGACCTCCTGATTTATTTTACGTTTTGAAAATGTTGTCAGATATTCCACTACTGCGCTTAAGTTTTCCTCCAGCTGCCTGGGCGGGAGATCATGCTGGTATTGGCCGACAGCTATCTCTGGGGATCGATTTTCACCAATTCCGCCAAAGGATCCTGGATCCGGTCACTTCCTTGCGGTAACGGGCGATAAAGGGAATGGTTTTATCGTCATCCAGCACAGCTGCTGTGCTGCCCACTTTATTTAGGGGCAGGCCACTTTCCAGAGCGACCGCTTCGATAATACTATCCATGCAAAACCTCCTGCCGAATGCTCTAAGGTCGAATACCTCACCGGAGCTCAGTTGCTCAGCATACCGCGTGTTTGAAGGTGCTTGCGATATTTCTGAAAACGGGCATCCACGAACACATACCCTGCATATGCCAGTAATATGGTGATAGAGAGTTGCAGGACCACCGCGCCCCTGATATCCAGTCCCATTCCATACATTGATGAGAAATAGGTGACCATCCACATAGACAGGAAGTGGCTTAAAAATATGGGGTAAGAGATATTGCCCAGAAAAGTATCGATTTTGTCACCGCTCTTTATTTTCGCGAGAACAGAGATAGTCAGCAGACCGATCAAAAAACCCATCATGACCTCTAGGGTGTACAGATTCTTGATCTTGGCGGTAAACGACAGCATAATAATGACGCCAGCGGAAAATAAGGCGATAATACGCACCAACCATAGATCAGGTCCGGTTGCCTCGCCCTCATGGTTAATGGAATACAACAGTGAGCCGCTCAGGAAGATGAACAGTATGCCTGGCAGCAGCCGGTAGCCATAGCAATCGGTATTAATCAAGCCTATCGTTGCGGCAACAAACACAGTGATACTCAAAAAGATGGCGAAATACTGCAGCGGCTTGTACTTGATCAGAAAGGGAAACAGGATATAGAACTGCCATTCGGCCCCCAGAGACCAGGTGGGGGGAATCAATGCGGCGTGAACGCTTTTTAACACCGTAGTGTCAAAAAACATAAAATAATTCAAGGGGATAATAGTAAGATTACCGATCAGGTTAAAAGCCGTAATCTCTGGCTCACCGTAATTGGTGGTCAATATGAAAACCAGGGTAATGGCTATATAGAATATATAGAGCGGATAGGTCCTTAAGAAGCGGTCGATATAGAATCTGCCGAGGTTTTTCATCTGGCCGCGGAAATTGTTCAGGAATGAATGGCTCATCACATATCCGGACAACATGTAGAAAACCACAACTGCGGAGACTCCTATATTATATCCTATGATCAGGTTCATGTGGCTCAGGGCCACAAATAGTGCCAACAGGAATCTGAGGGTCCCAAACATCGCCTATCACCTCTGACACTAGAATTTCGCCGCATATGCACCAATACCTGCTAAGGCGCAAGGAAGGCTTCGACTGATATCCGAAGTCCATCTAACTAGATGGCTTGAGGGGTCACTGCAGGGCAAATGGGAAAGATGATGAGGAATCAGAAGATGGTATAAAATAAAGATCCCTCCAGCCATTCTGGAGGGATCTATTTTGATTAGGTGGCGGAGTAAGGTGAACAATAAACCAAATACAAACCTCACTTTTAGATCCTGATAAACACCTACACGATTACATCTTTGAACCAATCCGAACTATAGTAAAAAAAACGGGTGAGATACCTGAACTTAAACTTGCCTGTCGATCACTGGGTACTGGGTTAGGAAACGAACCGATCAAGGGACTAATCTTCCGGACTACTTAATCTCTCCGCCACCTTTGTGAAAATCATAACATCGGTTTTCTGAAAAATCAAGCCCCTAATAAATATTCCGGATCGTTAGCGTTATGGCGTGCCAGCAATACCTTCAGCTAGATCACCGACGATCGGGAGCTTGAATTTTTCTCCTTGATAGGCTTTGACCATCAGTACTATCCAAAGGATAAAGGTTATCAGGCCGATCAAGTTGTTGAGGGGGTGAAAGATAGACCATAGGGCATGTCCTCCCACGGACTCCAGGAATGAGACGACGGCCTCCAGGATGCTCAGGCATCCGAAGGTAATGATGGATTGCATGGCATGAAAGCGCACGAAAGGATCCTTTTCGATGAGGTAGAAGATGATCCCGGTGACCCAACCGAACAAGTAGCACAGTAAGCCCTTCCATTTGTTGCCTTCCATTTTGTGACCACTCCTTTCGAAATAGTAGGACGCCAGTTGCTTGGCGAAAGCATTACCATAGTTGTACCGGGAAGGGAATCGCCCCTGGCTACTCGTTCCCATAGATACATTATATTATGCCTGGAGCCGAAACGACAGGAACTCAAATCTGCCCGCGGTGACTGGCGAAATCTGAACGATTGTGATGGACTGCGGCAACGGCACGGCTGGCTATAGCATGCAGCATGAGACCATGTCCAGTAACTCTGGATGTGGTCTTAATTATTTATTGAGGAAATAGCATATTAATTATATATAAGGAGGAATATGGAATCAGGTATCGAAAAATTAAATTAGTAAGTAGGAGGCAAAAATACATAATCCAGGAAAGCGGGGGATGGCCATAGCTAATTTCGGGGTACTACATATGATTTTGCTGTCTTGTGCAGTGAATGTTGCTTTGAGGCAGGGCAAATGGATTGAACGGACAGAGGCTGCCAAACCTACTTGAAAGCAACAGCTTACGTAATTTTGATGAGTATAGATGGAAATGGGGTGTATGAGCTGATCAAGAAAACGATTTTGAATTTGTGTTTTTTATTTGCATTGGTTCTTTTGGGTACCATGTTTACCGGCGTAGGATTGTCCTGCGCAGAAACCAGCGAGGCCGACATAGTAACTGCCTCCCAATCGGTGGATGTATACGATGTTATAGATGAGGAGGCGATTGAAGATTTCGTCACCAGATTTTATGTGCAATGCCTGGATCGAGAGCCGGATCAGGACGGGCTCGACTATTGGGTGAACAAGCTCGAGAGTGGTGAAATGACAGGTGCCGATGTGGCAGAGGGTTTTGTGTTCAGTACCGAATTCACAGGTCTGGGCCTGTCCGATGAGGATTATTTAGAGGTTCTATACCGTGCCTTTTTTGACCGGGACCCGGACACCCAAGGATTAAATTATTGGTTGGGTGAACTGAATGATGGTACTAGCAGACTGGTAGTCCTGGCCGGTTTTGTGAATGCGAATGAATTTGGTAATTTATGCGACAATTACGGAATCACCAGGGGCAGTATAGATGTCACTGGGGAACAAGTCGCCGCTTTTGTGACCAGATTCTATGAGCAATGCCTGGACCGGGAACCGGACCAGCTGGGTTTGGATTACTGGGTGGATCGTCTGGTCAGCGCACAGACTACCGGGGCGGAGGCAGCCTATGGATTTGTGTTCAGCGATGAATTCCTGGCCGAGGGTGTGGCGGATGAGGATTATGTGGAAATGCTATACCAAGCCTTTTTCGACCGGACGGGAGACAGTGAGGGTCTTAGTGATTGGTTGAACCAGTTAACCTCAGGTGCCAGCAGACTTGAAGTACTTGCCGGCTTTGTGAACTCGGATGAGTTCAAGGCCTTATGCGGCGATTACGGCATTGAGGCTGGGCTAATTGATGAGTCAAGCAACTTGCACCGCTATATGGTCCAGGCCAACGGAAGTACCGCTATTTTTACCGTCGGTTCCAACAATTATATTTTGAATGGTGTCACTTTAACTATGGATAGATATCCAATGATGTCCAATGGAAACCTCTGTGCCCCAGTACAGCAGATAGTGTTTGAGAATGATAATGTCTGGTGGGAAGCAGCGACAGGCACATTTACTATGATCCACGGGGATACAGTAGTGCAGTTAGTAGTTGGAAGCAAGACCATGCTGGTCAACGCTGTACCAGTGAGTATCGATACCGCACCTTTTATATCTGCTTCTTATGTTTATATGCCTGTAAAACCCATAGTCGAGGCGTTTGGGGGTTCCTGCAAGCTGCTGCAGTAAGACAATTTAGGCTTACATATTCCTGTGTTTCAGGGTATAATTATCTAAATAAATTTTCATTGCATCTTGATAAAGGCAAACTTATCGAAAGGTAAGGGCGCAAAACTACGGGTCTAAGACCGAAAGGTTATGACAGCCGAGTTGCCGGGAGCAGTATTTTTGTATATTACCTGCTTGGCTTCTTGGCAAGCAGGTTTTTTGTTTTCCTGCTATATCTCATGTGACAAGGCTTCGAACTCTCAACGATAACGGCAAACTCGTCGAAAGGCGGGGACGCAAAGCCAAGGGTCTAAGGGCAGTGATGTCTATGATTGCCTGGCTGCCGAAGAAGAGTTTTTGTTGGCAAAAACGATTCGAGGAATTGAGAGAGGACGTGAAATGACTTGTTGTATCTTTGCTGCCTATTACCACCGGAAAAAGATCGTTCCCGAAGTGAACTGGAGATTTATGCAAGGGATAGCCAGTGGATTGCCGCCCCAAATGAAGAGGAAGCTACGAAGGTATACCAGAAGAGATACCCGAACTCAACTAAATGGCGTTCAAACAGTGATATTAAAATTTTAGGCAAGTCACCCAGGTTGCTCAACACTATCAAGGATGGAGATAATGGGTACATAGCGGCCATAAAGGCATTGATCGACTACTTGGATGTCGCAGCAGAAGAAGCTCCAATTGTTGAAAGCCCAAAGCATAGAAGTATACGGAGAAATCACGGAGGGTGATAAAACCCGGGCCAGAAGACAGTTATTTTACCCGAACACCTCCTTCATTACATCGTCAGTCAAGTCGCCAAACAGCGGACCGTTACAGAGCTGGCTCAGGTCCGGACTGCCGCTGCTTAGGTTTGTCTCAATCAATACCGGTTCCCCGTCCAATCCAACCGCTATATCCCAGGATATGAGCCGGAAATGCACCATCTTGGCCTGCAAAGTCCTGACCAGGGTTATGACCTTGTCGAAGGAGGGGACGATACCGGTGCTAAATACGAATCCTTGAGGATGTTTATCATAGCTCATACCGGATTTTGAATAGGCTAATTCTTTCAGGCGGCCGTCTGCGTTTATTCCACAAAAATAACCGCCGGCGGCAGCATTGTCCACCCTGCTATCGCCAACCCCCATGCGCAGAACGGATGACAATACGTGTATCTTACCCTGGAACAACAAGGTGGTAGTCCTAACCGAATTCACGGAGTTTGGATGTATCCGGCTCAATTGCTGATGCTGGGTAAGCAGCTCCTGAATAATAAGATTGGGGTTTGCATCCTTGCCGGTGAGTATTTTTTTTAAATCATCCGGGGAGTCAGGTTTATCCCAAAACCTGATCCCTTTGCTTCCCCCTGTTCCGACAGCTGGTTTTATGATCAAACTTTCATGGGCCAGGCATCTTTCTATGGCTTCCTCTGTAGGAATCAAGCTATATTCGGGGGACAAGAAAATACCATTGATTTTACGAATGACCGTAACGGGCTGCCTGGCTTCGGGATATAATAGGCTGTAGTAATTTTTATCATCCATGGCCGGAAAGAACTTACGGTTATTAAAATGCTGGTCGATTTTGGTGTAATACCAATCATCGGGTACATAGCGCACGTCATAGATACCATTGCGAGATGAGTAATACTTGTGGAAGATCGGTGTGAAATCAGTCGTATACTGCCTCCAGTACTGAACCACTTCCCTTTTGAATTGAGGATCAATTTTATCACCCTTCTTTATTCTGCCATGCTTGCAACTCCATCTGCGCGCATGTTTGAAACAGAAATTATGGAAGGTTAAAACACTGTTGTCTAGCCCTTCAATCAAGTTGACATATGATCTGCTTAATCTGCGGTTAAAAGCCATTATTCG
>CAZYGL010000018.1:7219-13774 GCA_964647335.1 uncultured Syntrophomonas sp.
TATTTTTTCTCTTCTGTGCTTCGTTTTTTATGGCAACCCCTTGTGCCTCGGCAGAAGAAACATTTACTCCACCCCTTATTCCTGCCGGCGGTACCTATAATGGTTTCCTGATTGTAGGCTCAGGGAGGGGTTTGGCTCCCTATACGATTTACTACACGACCGATGGGAGTAATCCAACTACCAGCAGTACCCGAGAGAGTATCGGATCTTGGGGGGCTTTTCGGATAGATCATTCATTGAAAGTTAAAGCAGTCGCTCAGAATATTTTGACTTCAGAGTTCGGCCCCGTAATCTCAGAGAAATATAAAGTAACAGCTTTCCCATCCCCCAGGTTCAGTCGTGAATCTGCCAAAGGTGACACGCTGGTGACTATTACAAATGTACCCGACGATCAGCCGGGCTATTACAGTTGGGCGGCATATTACACGGTCGATGGTTCTGATCCCAGAGACCCTAACAGCACCAGGACCTTATATACAGGCGGTATTGCAGTCAGTTCTGCCACTGCTATCAAAGCCGCTTTTGAAAAAACCTGTTATGAACCTCGTTGGGGGTATGTTTTTGGTACTGGGTGGGGTCCTGTAAAAACGCTTAAAATAAAATAGAAAATATAATACATAGAAGCACAAGCAGGGCTATTTTCGATAATAGCCCTGCTTTTCTTCATACAGCAATAGCATGTAAGCCTTATTCAAATAGATTCAGCTGAGAGGAAGATATGCCTTCGTCCCCGTCCTCAGCATCATGATGATTGTCCTGATGACCCTGTTGTTCTGTTTCCAGCCTATGGGGATAAAGGGGGCATTTTTTTATTGGACAGGCTTCTACTTCTTTTTTACTGTGGTTGGAGCACTGCAGACAATAGGCTCGGATGGCCTGATCCATTGTCTTCTTGGCCATAGACTGCCCCCTTGCATTCAAATTTGTTTGGAGGAACCGGGCTCAGCTTCCAGTTTGGCTTTAAAACTAATCCGCCGTGGGGTCGTAAGCTCATCGAACTTTATCGTATAGGCAGCCTGATCCAGGTCGATGTCAATCACTTGCCCGGCGCCCATGATACTGTGGACGATCCGGTCACCAGGCTTGAATAGGAGTTCGCTTGCCCAGGAATCCAGCGTCTTCTCGCTGCTCTTGATACTCCAATTTGTCGCAGCTATCAGGCTGTCGTCCAGCTCATGGGTGTAGGTTAGCAGGTTCTTCTCCACATTAAAGATGAACCGGGACGGATAACGGTAAGAACCATCCAGGTTGCGTCCTTCCGCATCGGTCAGGAACAATCCCGTCTTGGCCCGGGTGAAAGCTACGAATGCCAGCCGCCGCTCCTCCTCCATGCCTTCCAGGGTAGAAGTCTTCTTGGACGGGAATACGCCTTCTTCCAAACCGCAGAGAAAGACATAGGGGAACTCCAGGCCCTTGGCGGCATGCACAGTCATGAGTTTGATCGCGTTCCGGGTGGACGCGGCGTCGGTGTTGGTGAGCAAAGCCACGTGAGCCAGGTAGTACACCAGGGTGCATTCCTCGCCGCAGGCGGTCTCGTATTCATAGACCGATTGCTTCAGTTCCGCCAGATTGTCAAGCCGCTCCTGGCTGCCTTCGGTCCGGAGCATCGTTTCATAACCGCCCTGGTCGAGTACAGCGCTTAAAAGCTCGGAGATGGGCATATCGTGGTAGACGGCGGAAAAACGCTCTACCAGAGCCAGGAAGCGTTTCGCCTTGGTGCTCCTGAAAATTTCATTGTCTATGGTCCTCTCCAGTGCGTTGTAGAGAGAACACTGATTCTGTTCGGCGTAGTTCTGCAAAAACCTGATCCGCCGTTCGCCGATACTACGCTTGGGTACATTGACCACCCTTAGGAAGGATAGGTCGTCTTTATAAGCTATGAGCCGCAGATAGGAGAGGGCGTCCTTGATCTCCATACGGCCGAAGAACTGGACCCCGCTGTATATCTGGTAGGGAAGTTCTTCCTTCATGAACACCTCTTCCAGGTTGCGAGAGATGTAGTGGGCCCGATACAGGACGGAGACATCGTTCAATGCCACACCTTGGGAAGCCAGTTCCTTGATCTGAGCGGCGACCCATTGAGCTCCGGCTCTGGCGGTCCGGGCATGGTGGTATACTACCGGGACTCCATCGGGCAGGGTGGCATGAAGATCCTTTTTGATACGGTTCCTGTTTTTCCCGATCAGGGAATTGGCCACTGCCACGATCTGGGGCGTAGACCGGTAATTTTTCATCATCATGATCGTCTGCGCACCGGGAAAATCCTTGTCGAAGTCCAGCAGATAACGCACGTTGGCTCCCCGCCAGGTATAGATGGTCTGATCTGGATCACCCACGATGAAGAGGTTTTTATGGTACCCGCACAATACCTGCATCAAGCGGTACTGCAAATCGTCGATATCCTGATATTCATCGATCATGATATACTCCAGGCGCTGCTGCCACTTCAGCCGGATCTCCTCTGCGATGCTGAAGATATGAAGCACATACTTGATCAGATCGTTATAATCCAGGCCGAAGCATTTCTTCTCCTGGTAGAGGTACCCGTAGAAGATGATGTCGTCGGCCTTCTCTGCATTCAGATACTTCTGCTGCAGCTTCTCCAGCGGCAGTGCGATCATGTCTTCATAATAGTCAGGTTCCTTGAATATCTTGCGGATCTCGATCATGTCCCGGGCTTTGGCGAAAGTCATATGACGCAGGGTCAGTCCTCGCTCTTCATAGATGACCTTCAACATAGTGTCTATGTCAGAGTTGTCCAACACCAGAAAGCTCTTGGGGTATTGGACGGCGTTGATATCCTCTTGCAGGACGGTTACGCAGAAGCTGTGGAAAGTGCTTATATAGCCGGTATCATTGTCTCCGGTCAGACGGCGGATGCGCTGTTTCATCTCATTTGCGGATTTATTTGTAAAAGTAACGCACAGTATGTTGGCTGGCATGATGCCGATCTCGTTGACCAGGTAGGCGAATCGGTGCGACAGGGCTCGGGTCTTCCCTGACCCTGCCCCGGCGATTACCCGGATGAAGCCTTCAGTAGATGTAACCGCTTGCCGCTGGGCTTCGTTGAGTCCTTTCAATATGTCGTCCATAACTGAGGCTCACCCCTAAACTGTCAGAAACATTGAGAAAGTCGATTTTGCTTCAGAGTCATCCTGCTTTAATAATGATAACAGACCGATCCTACCTGCGCTCCACAAACCATCTGCCGATATTGTTGCCGCTGGTACTGGCGTTGCGTTCGAAAAAAAGATATTTTTCCTGGCCTTTCACACTGATTGTATAGCGGTCACCTTGTCCGCCGGCTTTCATTGCCGCAGCCGAACGGATGGCCTTGACCTTATCTATCATATATATGGTTCCGTCCTCCCATTTTAGAGATATGGGCCGCATGGCGCCTTCAGCGTCAAAAGCAGCCAGAACGGTCACATATACCTTGGCCTCCATGATTACGCTCACCCTCTCAGTGGTGTTTTTCATCTGAACCCGGTCATCAAGATTGTGGGATTGACACGTCCTTGGGGGGCTTATAGAATAAAGGAACACACGTTCGATAGATATATTCTACGTCCCTTGACAAGATGCGTCAAGAAGAGACAAAGCTGGATCAGGACCAAGGTGAAGAAAATGGCAGCCATTTACGAGCGGATTATATTACATAGTGATTTGAATGCATTCTACGCATCGGTGGAATGCATGCTGGATCCCTCTCTGAGGGGCAAGGCAGTGGCGGTCTGCGGCAGCACCGATGACCGGCATGGGATTGTGCTGGCCAAGAGCGAAGCGGCTAGAAGAGCGGGGGTCAAGACTGGGCAGGTTACCTGGCAGGCGAGGCAGTTGTGCCCGGGGCTGATCACTGTTCCTCCCCGGTTCGACCAATACCTCAAATATTCACGGATGACCAGGGCTATCTATAGCCGATATACCGATAAGGTAGAGCCCTATGGTATGGACGAATGCTGGCTGGATTTAACCGGCAGCCAGATCACTGGCAACGGAGAAGAAACCGCACACCTGATCAGGAATACTGTCAAAGAAGAGTTGGGATTGACAGTATCCATCGGGGTCTCATACAACAAGATATTTGCCAAGCTGGGCAGCGATATGAAGAAACCAGATGCTGTCACAGTCATCGGCCGGGATAACTTTCGGGACACAGTATGGAAATTGCCGGCCACTGATCTGCTCTATGTAGGGCGAGCGACCGGAAAGAAACTAGCTGTTCAAGGCATATATTCCATAGGCGATATCGCTCAGAGCAAATCCGAATATCTGGAACGACTGTTAGGGAAAAACGGGCTTACCCTGTGGATGTTCGCCAATGGTTGTGATGAGTCGAGGGTAACGCCTTCTGACTATTATGTTCCGGCCAAGAGTGTGGGCCACGGCACGACATGCATCCGGGATCTGCGCGACTACGATGAAGTATGGTGTGTCATGTTGGAATTAACCCAGGACATAGGACATAAACTGCGGGCATATGCCCTTTCTGCCCAGAGTGTCCAGGTAGCCGTAAAAGACAACACGCTATCAACCAGGCAGTTTCAAGCTCAATTGGACTACCCTTCTCAAAGTCCAATGGAGATGGCGGTCAAAGCCGGGGAAATTTTCAAAAAGCATTACTCCTGGAAAAATCCTGTGCGAGCCCTCACTGTCAGAGCCATTAATCTTATTCCTGATTCTCAGGCGCAGCAGTTGTCCTTGTTTGATGACCTGAATAATAGGGCTAAACAGGAAAAGGTAGACGACGCGATCGAAGCGATCCGCAACAGGTTTGGCAAAAAGGCTATTCAAAATGCCAACCTGTTGGGTGACCTGAAAATGCCCGTCCAAGGTCTATCCGAGGTGATCCTGCCAGGCAACATGAAAAAGTGAATGGGAGGAGTCACTTGCCGGTGTTTCGATAATCTCGCATCTTAGGGATCTGGAGCAAGCTTCCTTTCGTCACCGATTTAGGGGGTTTCATCACCAGTAGTAAACATGGGAGAACGTCATTTCGTAATTATATATAGACAAGTAAATTTTGCATTGGGAAGCAATGAGCCCAGGATTGTATATGGACGCTTTGATCCTGAGGCGAGCCAGTAGCGTAACCGGCCTGAAAGGCCGGCTTTTGCTTTTTTCAAGGGCGGGATCGATGTCCTCCAGACAAGTTATGAAAGAAAGGGGCTTTGCGAGCAGGAGTTGTTATCATCCCTGAGGGGTTGGTGATCAAACGAAGGCGGTGAACAAAAGTGGGGGATCAGAACAAGGCAAGAGACAACTACAAGGATGGTTATGTTTTACTGGAGGAACCTAGCAAGGCAGTGGCCGATATTGACCACAAGGGTCATTTTGAATCAAGAACAGAATTGATTAATTGGCTGCTCAAATGGACGTTAGAAGAAAGGCAGGTAGAACCAGGGGATCAAGAAGAATGACTTTGGCATCCAACACTTTCGAAAATAATCCGGTAGATAAATAGCTAGAGAAGACCAGAATTAGGCTGTAGAAAATGATGGGATCATCTGGCATAGTCACCTCAAATAAAAAATAATGGAAATAGTATAATAAATAGAAAGACCTGTTCCAGACCAAATCATGAATAGTGGAGGGATAGCAATTGTTTAGCAGACCAGGCAAAAAATTAGCGTTATTGATACTATCGACCTTTCTAGCTACATTTATAATGGGTTGGGGTACTGCCAGTGCATCTGAAAACACCATAACTGATCCACCAAAGGTCGCCATAAGTGCTGAGGTGGAAACAGAGGCCTTAGTAGTTGATTTTCCGGATGCTAATCTTGCATCCGCAGTGAGAGCTGCCTTGGGTCTAGCAGAAGGCTCAACAATAACCGACGCCGATTTGGTTTCATTAACCAGATTAACGGCAGACGGTGCAAACATACAAGATCTTAGTGGTTTGGAATACGCCGTAAATATCAACTACCTATCGCTTGCGGATAACCTGATCAGCGACCTGTCCAGCCTTGCTAATCTCAATTCTCTAAGAGAACTGTCGCTGGCCAACAACCAAATAAGCGATCTGACCCCCTTGGCCAATTTGACGGGCATGCAGGACTTGAACCTTTATTCTAATCAGATAACCGATATTTCGAGCCTTGCCAACTTGACGGCTTTATATGAGTTAACGGTTGAGGATAACCAGATCACCGATATCTCAGCCTTGGCGAATAAAAAAGTATTATGGGTGCTCGAATTAGGCAATAACGACATCACAGATATTTCTCCCCTATCTGGGGCCACGGCTCTGCGCAGTGTTAATATAATGAACAACAATGTAAGCGATATTTCCAGCTTGCAGAACTTATCCTATCTAGAAGCGGTCTATGCCTGGAATAACCAAGTGAGCGATATCACTCCTCTGGCCGGACTAGCCAATTTAGGGAGTATAGGCATGGCGAATAACCAGGTTACTGATATATCGGCATTGTCTGGCTTGATAAAACTAACATATTTGAACTTGAATAATAACATGGATTCTGAAGGCAACCAAATTACCGATATCTCATCCCTGGCCAACCTGCCTTGGCTGAGTACACTCAGCCTGTCATA
>CAZYGL010000019.1:0-12476 GCA_964647335.1 uncultured Syntrophomonas sp.
AGGGCAACGGGACTTTTTGGCCATCGATTTCCCTTTCGATGACAATGGATATATCAACGTCTTTAAACAGCACCAGCTTTCGCCGGCCTTGTCTTACCGCCTGCAGCTGCGGGTGGTTGGCGACGACCAGACCGATGCATTTGATCAGCCATGAGTTAAAGGAGATCTTTTCCGATTGTCTCCTTTTTTCCCGGATCAAACGGCGCGCCTCGGTCACATCCAGCTCGATCAGGGCCTTGATGTGATGCTTTTTTAAACCGGCCTGACCGATATCGATGGTGGCTATCCGGCTTAATGGAAAATCTTCAGTTGTATACTCACCGATGTTTTGCATGGCTTCATCCTTCATATCCATCCAGGATAACCGACCTGGTGATGGTGGAATCCTCCCTCAGCGCGGCCACCTGCAGGTATTCATCTGAGCCGAAGCACTGGCTGATGTTCTCGCGGGAAGGAAACCGTATCAGGATGATCCTCTCTGGATTCCAATCCCCAAAGAGAGGGGTAATCTCCCCTCCCCTGATTATGTATTCGCCGCCATGACGCTCGACGATAGGCCTGGCCTTCTCGATATATTGCAGATACATATCCCGGTCATGGACTTCTATGTCGATCAGAACGTAGGCTGGCATGGCGATCCCCCCTGAAAATACGACTCATCTTATCAGTAGCAACTGTTAGGCAGGCAACAGAACCGTCCCCTTGCCTGCTCCCCCGATGATATGTGCATATAGCTGATTTCTTCACGTTAGCGGCTTATTCCTGTATGGAAGCGATCCGGTCAACGTCGAACAGCACCGGCAGGGCTTTGGCTGCGGTGAGATCCCAGGTGCGCTGGATTATGGCCTGGGCTTCCAGGTCGATCGGATCTGTCGAGGTCGACAGGTACGCATTGGCCTTCTGCAGGCTCTCCGCCCGGGTATAGAAAATGATGTAGTCACCGTCTTCACAACGATCAAGGAAGATCGACTCCACTACCATGGTCTCATTGAGCAGAGCCCGGCGAACCTGATCCATCTTGGTCTTCAAGCCCTCGGTATAGGCGATAAATTCATCGGTGGTCCCCGGTTTAAGCTTGACCCGCAAACACTGTACATCCATCTCGGTTCCCCCTTTTCCTGCAGTCACTGTTATTTCTACAATTCTTAATATATATCTTAACTCCTTCAGCGTATTTTATATATTTATCTACAAGTCATAGACTTCTACCTGCCCGAATTCCTGTAGACATCGGGTTGCAAGCGAGCGATAATAAGCGGGGAGATGATAAACATGAAAAAGAAAACTAAAAAAGAGAACCCTTTTAAAAGCCTGGGCGTGGGTTATGCTCATTACCTGAGGAATGGGGCCGGTGCCCACCAGGATAAGAAGAAGGAACAAAAAAGAAAAGAATGCCGTGATAAAATGAAGGCTTCCGATTGGAAGTCTTATTTTTTGCCGGGAATGTGGGGAGAGAAGTGGATTTAACAGGTAAAAGAACCGTGCCCTTGCCTGTAAGATAGCAAACTACCATTGCCCGCAGAGCTATTACTTGAGCAGCGGGCAGGAACAGCGGTGGCAGCGGTCATCATTGATGTCGTTGAGGCTGGAGCAGGCGTTGCAGAAAATGATGCTGTCCCCAGTTTTATCGTATTTCTCCAGGGAGTTCAGGCCCTGGTGATGGCGCACCTTGTCCCCGATCCGGTAATAATTGTACTGGGTGTCGTCATCGTCGGTGTTGATTTCATAGGTCTTGCCGGAGTCGGTCTGGATGACCACCGTGTAGCGGGTGTAACTGATCCAGCGTTCATCATTGCCGGATCTCTCCCGGCGCCTTTTTTTCTCGGTCTTTTTGTCGATCACCACCCCGTCCCAGGCGATGCTGCGGCTGCGCCCGATGAACTGGAACAGAGCGATGGCCAGGAACATGCCCCCGATACCCAATCCTATATACAACGCCTCAGGATTATCCATCTCCGCACTGGTTTCCCCGTAAATATAAAACCCAATCACAGCCGCTAAAGCCAGGAAGGCGGCGAAGCTGAAGGACCAAACCGTTGAATGGCGCCGGTAGCGGGCAAAGGCCGGGTCGCTGATCCGGTCGGAATAGCCGGTCAGGTTACTCTTTCCGTTCCCCCGGCCATCCATCGCCCCGGGATGGTCCGTTGGCGTCACTGTCCCCGTGACCGGGGCCGAACCGCATTCCGTACAGAAATTGATATTTTTGGCCGAGTCTGCTCCACATTGGGGGCAAATCATGTTTCCTTCCTCCTGTTCTCGAAGCCTTAAGCCAATTTTGTAAATTTATCCGCCGGGCCGTATGGGACATATCATGGCGGATGGGCTGGGCCGGGTGCGGCCATTGCGTCCTTGTATTCTAGCGGCCTCCATAACTGGAACCACCCCCGCCGCCGCCTCCGCCGCCGGAGAATCCGCCCCCGCCGCCGGAACCAGAAGATGACTTGCTGACTGCCTTTTCTGCGGTAGTAAAAGCCCGCTCTATGGAGTCGCCGATACTGTCGAACGATCCATACAGGTTGTTCATCTCGTGGTAGGAACCGTAGGTCATCCAGCCATAGCCAAAATGGTAATCACCGTCCTGGAGATTGGGGAAAACCACTTCCAGCTGTTTGATAACTTCTTTGGCCACTCCCAGGGTGACTGCATACACCAGGTAATGCTCCCAGATAATCAGGCTGGGTATCTCATGCCGCTGCATTTCTGAGAAATGCTGCAGGAAACGCTTGAAAGCCTGCCAGCGCACATAATCTTCCTGACCGGAAGCCGACCGCCGCTTGAACCGCAGCGGAATAAAGAGCAGCAGTGCCCCGGCAATTATCATGGACATGCCTAGCACTACGGATTGGCGCGCCAGGAAACCGCCCAGCATGAAAAGGCCTACTCCGCCCAGGACTGTAAACAGGGTCACATTGCCGCTGGTGTCAAAAAATTTGCTTCCTTCCCCCCGGTCAATCAAACCTGAGGTCCATTCCTTCCAGAAGCCGTAGAACTCAGTTGCCTTCTGCTTGGAAAAGCTCTCGACATCGGTCAAATAAAGGCTTTCCCGGCCCTCTCCCACCTCATCGCGGAGGAAATCCAGCAGCTGCTGTTCATGGGGCTGCAGGACGGCATCCTGGCTTCTCCGGGCCGCGCCTGGATCGGGTGGGGGCAAAAAGGTGACCCGGTAGGTGGCTACCTCTTTGGAGCCCAGCAGCCGTCGCACCTCCACAGTCTCCTGATCCAGGCGTATGAAGCGGCGCCGGGCCAGGTCCAGTATGGTGGCAGTCAGATCCTGGGCCTTCATCTTCTTATAATTCCACAGCACGCTTAATTCCGCCGGGCTGTAGGTGGCGGGCAGATCTCGATAGTAATCGCCATCGAAAACGGTTGGGTGGCGGCGCCCGAAGCGCCGCCACAGCAGCAGCAGGCCAGCCAGGGTGCCCCCGATAATGGCCGCTCCGCCTGCCAATTCCATGCGGGCTTGGAGCCGCTCCTGGTTGGCTTTTTGAGCCCAGCCTTCTTCCTCGGCCAGGATGGCGGGCAGGGCATTCAGACTGGTGCGATATGAGGCCGGAATGCCGCCGAACAGAGCGGTGGGCATCACCACCCGGCCTTCCACGAAGGTGTAGGCGGGCAGGTCGGTTACTTTCCACACCACCTTATCGGCCCCGGCGAATTCCACCTCGCCGTTTAAAGGCCCGTGACCCCAGATCCTGATGTCTTCCCCCTGCCGGTATTTTTCCGCCCCGGCCGGCAGTTTCAGATTCACCTGCACCGCCGCAATTTTATTGCCATTGCTTTCACCGATGAATTTACGGTATAGTTCCGCGGTATCATTATGAATCTTGACTGCTTTGTTGACCCGGTAGGAAACATCAAAGGTGCGCACCTCATCCCGGGCGGAGATGCTCCAGTCGATCACCACCTGGCTGCCTTCGGTCTTGACCAGGTAGGTGCCGGGAGGTCCGTAGTCCGTGCCGGGATTGAACTTGTAGGACTGCCCTTTTTCCTGCACCGTGACATCGGTGATGGGGGTGTAGCCCTGGGGTATCTTGATGTAGAAACCGTTCCATTGCCCGGAAAATTTGATGGTTAGTCTCTCCGTGACCTGCATGGAGGCATCCGGCCGCACTTCGGCGTCGACGACGACCTGCTGCATACTGAGAGATCGGGCTTGGGCAGCTCCAGGGGCCGTAACCAGAGCCAGCAGCAAACCCAGCAGCAAACCCAGCCATAAGGCTTTATGCAAGTGAAAATAAATCTTTGTGTCCATCCGGAAAGCTCCTTTAAAAATTGACCTTGACGCTCTGCCGGGCCTCGGTTTCGCCCTGCAGGCTGAAATAATCGGCTATCTGAAATCCCAGCATCCCAGCCACCAGGTTGTTGGGGAAAACCTCGATCTTGGTGTTGAATTTCTGGACAGTATCATTGAAAAACTGGCGCGCAAAGGCGATCTTGCTTTCGGTATCGGAAAGCTCACCCTGCAGCTGCAGGAAGTTGGTATTGGCCTTCAGTTCCGGATAGGCTTCGGCTACCGCCAACAAGGATTTTAACGCACCGGTCAGCATGTTCTCGGCTTGAACCTGGTCCTTCATGTTTTGAGCGGCCATAGCCATATTGCGGGCCTGGGTCACGCTCTCCAGGGTGGCCTTCTCGTGCTGGGCGTAACCCTTCACGGTATTGACCAAATTGGGAATCAGATCATAGCGTCGCTTCAATTGCACATCCACCTGGGCCCAGGCATTTTGCACCCGCTGTCGTAATTGCACCAGTCCGTTGTAGATAACTACCAGAAATACTGCCAGGACAATTGCCAATCCCCCGATGACTATCCCAATCACCATCTTATCAACCTCCTTAATTAGTCTTTACTTGCTGTGGGAACCATGGGCGCGGCTTGGCCCGTCCCGCCCATCAAAATGCCCGCCGAGCTATCACCCGGAAGTAGTACTACATGAACATCGTAAATCCTTCTATTTCGCGGGGCTCCTGGTTGATAGTCACCCCGGCCGCCTCGATGGCCTCCATCACCCGGTCGATATTGTTGATTATGACCCCGCCCATCTGATTGGTCACCCAGATGTAGACCGGCCGGGCCCCGCTCCGGGAACTGATCTCCAGGCCGCCATAGGTTGCCGAAGCTACCAGCAGGGCGCTGCCGGCCGGTTGAGGGGAACGCCCCCCGCCCAGCAGTGACAAGGCGGCCATGGCCAGGCTCAGCTTACGGAACCAGCTCGGATTTCTGAGAGAAACCAGGTTTACCCCGGCCATATCGCTGAAGCGGCATTCCCGCACCCCTTTGAAACTGACCAGACAGACGGCATCCGGAGTCAGTTCGATACGGTAGGAGGCATACCAGGCGTTATAGTACAGAAGCACTACCCCGAACAGGGCCATAAACCACATCAGGGCGGTAACCGGCCATAGCCCGGTCAGAGCCTGCACAATGCCGCCATTGATTAGATAAGGCAGTCCGTAGAAGGGCAGCAGGATAATGACTGCGGCCAGGTCCCCGGCCAGCATGCTGCCGCTGGAATAAGCCACTTCCCCGGGCTGTTTTTTACGCCGGGGCAGGACAATATAAATCAGCAGGCCCACGGCCATGACGATGATGCCCGCGGTACGATAGGGATGATAAAGCCATCCGGGCGCCACCCGGTAAGGGGAAGACATTGCCCCCACGCTGGTGGTGTAATCATGGAACTGCAATTCCAGGTAAAGGGTCTGCCCGCCCTGGACAGTGCTGATAAAGGCGGATTCCCCGTCTCCCGGGAAAAGCCCCCAGCTTTGCAGAGGTATTTCATGGGGTTTGAAAAACACTGCAACCGGACCGGTGGGCTTCCAGAAGTCATCTTTATCCTCTTCACTGACCCGATTGCCGTATGAAGATTCATAGTATTGACCGTTGCTGGCCAGGCGGACCTGCTCAAAAAAGGTGCCCCACCGGTCGCTGTCCACCGCCTGCAGCGTTCCGCCGGTCTTGGCCTGGATGTATTCATCCAGGGGCAGGGTATGGAGACGCTTTTTCTCCTGAGTCACTATACCGCTGTTGGATTTCAGCTCATCGGCCTGCTCCTGCTGCCAGTCAATGGCGGTCACGCTCACCATGGCCGGGGCCACGTAGAAAAACAGGGCCAACCCGATTAGGATGCCGGCCAGCAGGGCCAGGCGCCGCCATAATTCATTCTTACTTGAAGCAATGGGCATTGCAAATCCTCCTCAGCCTGTGATGTTAACCGCGTCCGGACTGGATCAGTTCTGGGTACGGTCGTCCTTGATTATGGCCCAGTTGGGTGACCACTGCTGGACTGTAGCTGCGGCCTGGGCAGCATCTACCCTGGTCAGGGCGGTCATTTTATAAAAATCGTCCTTGCCCCCGGGGCTCTTCACCGCTACTATGCCCAGTCCGGGAGCGTAGTAAGTGAGGGCCTGGTAATCCACGGTCTGGTTGTCCTCGTATACGATCAGGCAGTTTTCGATAAGGGTAAAACCAAGATCGAGGGTAACCCCCATGTCCATCACCTTCCAGGTAATCCGGCCCGACTCATCCTCGTAGTTCCAAGTCTGACCAACAGTTAAATTGTTTTTTAAGGCCGGAAAGATTTCATTAGGTGAGTCATCCAGGATGTAGTAAGTTCCATCCGGGCGCTCTACGTAATGAAAACCATATCCGAACTCCTCTCCCTGCTCGACACCGGTTTCCACCTCACTGATTCGTACCGCCTGGTGGGATACCACCTTGGCACTGGTACGCTCCACTACTCCCACCGTGCCATCAGGGTAATTCACCAAAAAGGTGCATTTAAGGCCCGGTTCCGACAGATAGGTGGCGGCCCGGCTGAGGTCGACTGCGGCCACCGGGGCCTTGTTGCTGCTTGGATTGGAGGCGACGGCCGGCCCACCGGCCTGGGTGGAAGCCGGGACCGCGATGCCGGGCCCAGGTTCTTCTCCCCGGGAGAGCCACCAGTAAACCCCTCCGCCGCCGAGGAAAAGCACCACCAGAATGGCGATCAATATCATCAGGGAATTGCTGCCGCCCCCGCCTCCCCGGCCAATTTCCCCGGTAGGACCCTGACCCATGCCCGCTGACCTGGCAGGTCCGCCTTCCGGTGCCGGGGGTGGAGCACTCATGCCGGCAGGGGGCGAGGGAGGATCTGGAGCCGGCTCCGCGGCCGGGTTCCCTCCGGTCCTGGCCGGCGGGGGTGCACTGGCAGACGTATCCCCGGCCGGCTTGGATTGGGTATCGAAACCGCAATCTCCGCAGAAACGGTCGCCGGGTACCAGCTCGGCACCGCAGCCGGGGCAGAATTTCAAGTCACTCATATCCCTGCCTCCCTCTTTCTATACTGCTGTGCCGCAGCTGGTACAGAATTTCTTGCCGGGCCGGATCTTTTCCCCGCACTCTTCGCAAAATCTAACCGCCGGGGACTGGGCCGCAGCAGCTTTGGCTGGGGCCGTCCCCCCGATCGTCTTCTGCAGCGCTTCAATCCATTGCAGCAAGGTCTGGTTCAATTCCGGCAGAGTGCTGGCCTGGTGACGGAAGCGCGCATCTCCTCCGGCTCCGATCTCAAAGGAGAAGAGGTGATTGGCAAATGCTGTAGGCGTTAAGAATATACGGGACAGGCTTTTTTCCTGCCCGTTGATCAGCGCCGTGGCCTGACAGCCGATGGAACCCAGCCAGCTGGTAATGATTTCAGTGCCCATGAGCCGCGAACGTTCCCCCAGAGTCAGCACATTTTCACTGCTGGTGAAGAAACCTGATTCCTCGGCTTGCTTGATGTGCTCTGGTTTCAGGGCAATATTGATTCCTTTTAATCCCGGGGTGACCTCGAACATGGTGGGCAGAAGCCAACGTTTATCTTTACTGGACAGGGCCCGTTTAAGCAGCTGGACAAAATCCTGGGTGCTGATAGCCAAATCCATTTCGCCCCGGTAATCCAGCATGCTTTCCATATAGGAACGGCGGTAAATGTCGATGCAGTGCAGGGCGCAGACCAGCACTTCCGCAGGCATGACATCCGGGAACACCGGCTGGTAGGTACCGGCCGCCTGCGAGGCATAGAGATCGGTCCACCACTGTAGAAACGATTCTTCATTATCAAAGAACAACAGCAATATGTTGCCGTCACTGCCCTGGAACTGCGCCACAACATCGTTGTCTTCCAGGGATAGAAAAGCATTATAGGTTTCTTCGGCTGCCCCGGCTCCGCCCCGGTTAAATTCGATTTTCAGATCCGGCGCCAGCAATTTTTTCGCAATCGTTGTGAAATTTGCACTTTCCGCCAGCGGTCTGAAAAACTCGGAAGGACTGCTGGTGGCAGCCTGTTCAGCATGATAACTGAAAGGGGAAAGCTGATTACCGGTTAATCCGGAACGTCTGAACAAATGATCGATGTCTGCCGGTTCTAACTTGAATATCTCGATGTCTCCCGGCTTCTCAAGGTTCATTTCCATTTTTATGCCTCCTTTTTAGACCAATTGCTTAATATGTTTCCCCGCTCCAAACTATCCCGCGTTCTATGCGCTGCAGTTCCCGGTTGCCCTCGAGCCCGATATAGGGGCAGTCCTCAGCAGCTGAACACAGAGTGAGTGATTCATCACCCGGTTTTATCCAGTGCAGTTTACCCGATTCTATCCATTTTCCGAGCTCAAAATCATAATCATTTATATCTGCGTCATAGTCACTCCAGCGAACCAGCTCGTTTTGATCCAAAAAGGTATATTGCTTTGTTCCCCATGTATTGACCCTGGGCAAACCCGCGGGTGCTTCCGTAGCGAAATAGAATATGGCATAGCCCTGGTGAATTCCGATCGGAACGGCCGAGATCACCGCCTGTATTTCTTCCTGGTTCAGCAGCCGCGGCAGTATCCCCGGCACCCCGGAACCAGGTTTGCACAAAAACGGAGCCGCATCAACACTGCCTTTAAGAGTTACAGCGCCATCCAGAGCAAAGTAAGTATAAGGAAGCTCTGTCATCCGCCTGACCGGAGCATCATAATTCCACCACAAACCATCCAAACCGCCCAGATCTATGCAGTATTCCACTTTCTCACTGGTAAAAGGGCAGCGGGACAGGGATACCACCGGAAGACTGTCTGCATATTCATCCCTCATATCGGCCAGTTGAGCTTGCAGTTTTTCCATTTCAGCCGTCATAAAAGCTCCGTTTTCATCGTGAGCCTGGGCGAGGTCATATTCCCGCCATTTCTCCAGGCGGGCAAAATATTGCTGCAGGAATTCCCTTCTTTCTACGCTATTCGTGATGTTCATTCCCTTACTCCCCCTTTCCACCAGTGGGTGGTCCAACCCCCATCTTCCCCTCTGAGGGGGTCATAGGTGTTTAGAGCCTCGCCGCCCTCATCGTGACCGCCAAGAATCTTTCTGTCGATACCTTCGGCTATTTCCCGCGGTGATTGGGCCCCGGGCGGTGAACCGGTCGGAACCTGATCGGGAAGACCCGAGTAATCCCATCCCACATGTTCGTTATGCTGAGTAGCCCCTAAAGACTGGAACTCTCGGTTGATCTGCTCATTCATCCGGGGTGAGACCGGTTTCCCGCTGACCGCATCGACAATGGCGAAAGTATCATGGTCCCCGCAATAGGGCTTCATGGTTTTCTTATTGTAAATGATTCCTGTCTTTTGATCCCAGACGATCTTGCCCTCATGTTCCAGGTGTTTGAGTTTCTCGACCTGGTCTGTGTATTCTGTCATCCTCTGTTTATGGCGTTTTTGCAGGTCCCCCCAATGGGCATCGGTCATATCAGCCGGTTTCGCAGCCGGCAGTGGGTCCGGTTTCTTGCAGCCCACCGTGCCGATATTCTCTTTAGGATATCCCAGCTCGACATCCAGATCGTTGATGGTTTTTGTCTTCAGCATCTCTGGTTTGGGGTGAGCTCGCCCGCTTTCCAGCCAGGCTCTTGACTGAGGATTGGTCGGCCGCATATGGGCTTTCACCCCATATTTGTCACACACCGAGCGGATAGCCTTCTGATCGCGAACCGGCATCCCTCTTAAATCAGGGGGTAGTCCCGCTTCCTTAAAACTGTTCTTGTCGATTTTCAAGCCGGGCGTTTCGGTTGACACCGTCTTAAGTGTCGGTTTACCACTGGGTTTTGCCACTTTGGCAGTTTGAACTGCTGACTGGCTGCCTTGGGCAGCGGCTTTCCCCCCGGCCGCAGTTCCCTGCTTGGCGGCTGTCTGCTGCATGAATTTCCCCGCGGCCTGGTCACCGCCTATGTCAACCAGCCGCTTATTGATTGCATCCAGGGCTGCATCAGCCGATTCCTGGCTGATAAAGCCTAATTTCCTGCTCAACTGTTGATTGAGGGCACTGCCTTTGAGCAGCGCAGTTTCAATAAAATCGGCTGCCTTATTGGTAAACGCGGGGAACCTCTCCAGCATCTCCTTGTTCAAGGCACCGAAACCTTTGCCGGCCAGCCAGCTGGCCTGTTCACCCAGAACCACCAGTCCGAGAGCTTTGGAAATTGCCCGAAAGTCCGATTCTCCTTTATCTATGGAATCCTTTATGCGGGACAGAGCTTCGGCAATCGTTAAGCCACCATCTATGAGCTTGCCGACAACTCCCCCGGTGGCAGTTGTTATCATAATCTTGGCCCCCATGCCCAACCATGAAATGCTGCCGTCTGCTTTTTCTCCGGTGGCCACTTCTTTGGCCATAGCGGCATTGGCCTCCAGGGCCCAGCCCAGGTTTTTGAACCAATCCTCTTCATAGCGGTCCCCGGTGTCACCAGAGGTCCGGCCGGTTATGCGGTTGCCGATGATCTTGCGCAGCTGGTCCATCCTGGCCTGGTCCACTTCCTTGCCGGCCAGCATATCATCCTTAAGCTTCTGGATAGCCTTATCAATATCGCCCGGTCCGCCCGGTTCCCCGATGTTGTGGCTGTCCACCGCCTTCTGCATCTGCTCCAGCTTGCGCCAATCGTCCAGGTTCTTGTCTATGGCTTTACTGTTTGCGTCCTGGCGGGCTGCCATCTTCTCCAGATCTATCGCCGTCCGGCGCTTATCCTCGGCTACATCACGCTGCCAGGATTCAAATTTACCGGGATCAAATTCATTACCGTTCTCGGTATTGACCCACTTACCGGTGACGGCATTGAACTCGATTTCATAGGCCTGCCCGTCACCGCTTCCCACCAGGATTTGTCGGTCTCCATGGCGGGGACCAGTGTATC
This sequence comes from uncultured Syntrophomonas sp., assembly GCA_964647335.1. GTDB lineage: Bacteria > Bacillota > Syntrophomonadia > Syntrophomonadales > Syntrophomonadaceae > PHAA01. The sequence goes on from CAZYGL010000019.1 coordinate 11,175, forward strand.
CCGGTTCATATTCATAGGTGGACGTTAACCCGGTTTCCGGATCCGTATAATCGAAAGTATCCGGCCGGGTCTCCGGGATAGTATCCCCGGGGAACCTCTCCTCCGGTTCAGAACTCGGCCATTCTTGCTGCGGAACCTCTTCTTCCGGAATGGGCACCCCGGTTCCGGTCTGGCCTTCTGGAGCAACCTCAGTAGTCTTACCGACATCGTGATTTTTCAAGGTGTTCATCGGATCTTCCGGGCCAATCACCCCAGTATCTTTTGTTGAAGGAACCGCCGGTTTTTCCGGTTGTGGTTGCGGGATCTCCTCGGTCCATGGTTTGGCTCCGTATTTATCCACCGTCTTGGGATAAGGTTCACCCAGAGGCGGCTTGGTCGGTTTCCAAGACCCGGCCAGGTCTATCTTATTACCGTAGTTGTCCTGCTCGACGATTACCTGACCGCCGCCAAAGGGATTACGGTTGACCATCCCATCGCCTTCCACCGATACATTGAAGGGACTGTCACCGGTATAGGGATTCTCGCTCCAGTGCCGGCCATTGCGGTTGTAACCATCCGCATTATAACCGCTCCAGTGATAACCATCCTTGCCATAGCCCTGCTTATTGTAACCCCAGGGGTCGTAGCCGTCCCGGTTGTACCCCTCGTAATTGAAGCCTTCCCGGTCGTAACCATCTTTGTCCACGCCGTTCTCGTTGAATCCATTCTTGTCGTAACCGTCAGCATCATATCCCTCTTTCGACTGGCCATCCCGGTTATAACCGTCCCGATCATAACCTTCGGCATCGTAACCATTCTTGTCGTAGCCCTCGCGGTCCCAGCCGTTCTTGTCAAAACCGTTGCGATTGTAACCTTCCCGGTCCCATCCGTCCTTGTTGAATCCGGCTTTGTCATAACCCTGTTTATCATAACCCCTGGCATCAAAACCGCTGCGGTTAAATCCCTTGCGGTCATAGCCATTGACATCATACCCTTCCCGGTCGAAACCTTCCGGGTCATAGCCATTGCGGCTGTATCCTTCCCGGTCAAAACCGTCTTTATTGAACCCTTCTTTGTCAAACCCCTTGGCGTCGAAGCCGTCCTTGTCAAACCCTTCTTTATTGAAGCCTTTGGCGTCGAAACCGTCCTTGTCAAACCCTTCTTTATCAAACCCCTTGGCATCGAAACCGTCCTTGTCAAACCCTTCTTTATCAAACCCCTTGGCGTCGAAGCCGTCCTTGTCAAATCCTTCTTTATCAAACCCTTTAGCATCGAAGCCGTCCTTGTCAAATCCTTCTTTATCAAACCCCTTGGCATCGAAGC
>CAZYGL010000019.1:12576-13693 GCA_964647335.1 uncultured Syntrophomonas sp.
CCTTCTTTATCAAACCCCTTGGCATCGAAACCGTCCTTGTCAAATCCTTCTTTATCAAACCCCTTGGCATCGAAGCCGTCCTTGTCAAACCCATCCTGGTCGAAGGCCTCATCTGTTCCCGGTGCGGATGCTCCTGCTGCGCCGCCGGCTGTTTCAGGCTCAGTATCCACTGAACCTTGCTCCTCCAGGGCGTTGAAACTAAACAGTATCTCATCACCTGACCCGTCAACCAGAGTCCCGGATTCTGGCCTGATAACACCGGCTTCCTGAGCTGTCTCGATAATAATGCCGGTTTCCGGCTGGGTGAACCGCCCGGCTTCCTCCCCGGTTTCAATGAATATGCCTTTTTCCGCAGTAGTTTCCGGTACTGGACTGCCTTCAGTCATTTCCACCGTATCTATATAGATTTCCGGTTCCGGCTGCACAAATATGCCGGCCTCATCTGCGCTATCTACTATTGCCCCATGACCTGCGGTCTTTCCAGCAGCCGGCTCCTCGAACATATCTGTGGTATCGATAAAAATCTCATCTTTGCCCCGTCGCCCGATCTGACTAGTAGCCCGGGGCATCCCCGGTGTACCTCCACCGGGTCCCGGGACTCCCCCGGTGCCAGGCAGTGGTCCTCCGCTGCCAGGATACATGGGGGTTCCGCCGGCCGGCGGGACCAAACCTCCGCCACCCAGGCCGCCCAGAGCTCCCAGGGCAGTTGCGATCAATCCGGGAACGACAACCCCTGCCACCGCTTCGGTAGTGTTGGCTGGGCCGGGGATGCTGCCCACGGAACCGACTCCAGCCGAGCTTGCTCCCTGAGCCCCATCGCCGGCTGATCCCGCGGGAAAACCAGGAATCAGGCTCTTGGACTTGCCGCTGGTGACTTCAAAATGAGGGGTAGCCCGAACCTCGCCCATCCCCCGGCCCCCGGACTGGGCATTTTGGGACCAGGTGGCCGGATCGGAATCTATTATGGTATAGGTTCCGGCCGGAACGACAATATTGGGCTTGACGTCCCAATAAGCATTGGGCACTCCGCCCTGGCCGGGGCGGGTGGTAGCTGGCCAGGGACCATATTTCCTGCCGTCACTGCCCTGCAGGGCGATGGTGCCGGGAGCCGCTCCCC
>CAZYGL010000020.1:0-13297 GCA_964647335.1 uncultured Syntrophomonas sp.
TTCCGCATTGTATAGGGATCATCGTTGACCCCTTGCAGCAGCACTGCCTGGTTGCCTAGAACCGCCCCCGCCGCAATCAGAGCGTCGCAGGCCCGTTTGGAATCGGGCGTGATCTCCCGGGGATGGTTGAACTGGGTATTGATATAAATAGGCGGGTATCGCCGCAGTATATCGCACAATTCCGAGGTTATACGCTGGGGCAGGGTTACCGGTACCCGGGTACCCAACCGTTTAACTTCCACGTGGGGAATGCTATGCAGCTTGGCCAGGATGGAATTCAAAACCTGGTTGCTGAGCATCAGGGCATCGCCCCCCGTAACCAAAACGTCACGGATTTCTGGATTATTAGCTACATACTCCAGGGCGCTGTTTATGTCTTCAAGGCACGCATGCCGGTCGATTTCGCCGATATTGCGCCGGCGCTGGCAGTGACGGCAGTACATGGCGCATTGGTTGGTGACATTGATGATCATCCGGTCCGGATACCTGCGGGTGACACAGGGCGCCGGTGAGGTGTGGGCCTCATTCATAGGGTCCAGGCTGCCTCCAGGTGATAACTCGCGGATATCTGGGACTGACTGCCGGTAGATCGGAGAATTTTGGTAATCAGGTCCGATCAGACTGAGGTAATACGGTGATATAGCCCAGCGATAGGCTTGGCTCACCCGGTCTATTCTTTTGCTTTCCAGTTCGCTCAGTCCCAGTATTTCAGCCAGCACCTGGCTGTCTTTGATACGATTCTTAAGCTGCCATTTCCAATTGGACCAGTCTTGCTCGGTGCCCTTCAAGACCTCCAAGATCTGCTGTTTACGAGACGATGCTTCCTCAGCCAACTCTGATTCAGTTGGCATACCCACTTGCGCTTCCAGATAAGGAAGAGCGTGTTGTTTCAATAGATCACTCCGCACCACCGAAATATATTGGGCATATACATCCTGGGATTTTTGCATTTGAATCACTCCTTCTCCGATAGACTGGGCTTATTATGCCCATATTCGAGAAGGGCCGAGTATTTAAACGTAAATAACCAAAGGCATTCCTTTGGTTACATTGATGTTTTATTAACCTCGGATTCCCTTCAATGCGCTTACGAGGTTAGCTGCCGGGTTCGGGAAAAGGGAATTCCCTACCTTTCGGATTCACCCCAGAATATTGGTTCCCCCGCTCTTTGTCCCAAAAGACTCAGCGCCATGGTGATTAATATTTCTTGGTACAGAGCCACAATAAATGCGGGCCCCTGCTTTTAAAAAGCTTTACATACATCATCCCCTTTCGATGGCCAAGTTGATTCACTGCGCCATGGTGATTACCGGCGTCGCCGGGATTAAACCTCTGGCGAAAATTTATTGCTGCAGGCAGTGAGGGGTTGACCAGCCGCAGGCTTTCGCGAGGCGGCTGGTCATTGATCAAGACGGCTGTCGGACCAATCACAATATAATCATAGAATATGAATGTGGCAAAATTAGGGCGTCACAAGGTTTCATCATCCAGTTTGGTTCTCATCCATGCTTACAGCATTTTTGCCGGCAATACGCCCGAAAACTATACAGTCCGTGACGGCGCAGCTGCCAAGCCTGCAGGCCCCATGTATACCGCCGGTTACTTCGCCAGCAGCAAAAAGGCCTGGGATCGGGTGCTGATCCCGGTTAATAACCCTGGCAAATCGGTCGATCTGAACTCCCCCCATAGTATGGTGAACTTTGGGCCAAATCCGCATAGCATAAAAGGGTGATTTCTCAAGCGGTGATGCCTGGCTTAAAATCGGTTTATCAAAAACTTGGTCCCGACCGGCAATCACCATAGAATTGTAGCTGGCTATGCTTGACTTCAGTGTTTCCGGATCAACCTCGTAGTGCTGAGCCAGTTCTTTGATACTGGGAAAGGTTTTTACCACTCCTCTTTTCAGTGCTTTATCAAGGTTCCACCCCGCAGCTTGGACCCCGTTGGAATCTGCGATTCCTATGACCGGCTGTTGCCGCTGCATTATAGCATCGGCCAGAACCTTGCGATTGGCCAACTCATTGGCGAAGCGCCCGCCTGTTGCAGGATCTATTATCATTCCATAAGGCAGAACTACGTAATCGCCGAACAGCGGACCTGCACCATAACCGCGTTCGTCAGGGGAAGTAAAGGGCGCCAACTGTATTCTGGAGAGCTGCACTGGATTCGCCCCTATTCTTACACATTCTTTTAATATTTCCGCGGTGGCAAAGGCTTTATTGGTGCTCTGTACATTGTTTCCCAGGCGCGGGTCCTGGGACCGGCGGAATGGTATATCATTGCCGAAACCACCCGTTGCCACGATCACCGCCCGGGCAGAGATGACAGTCGCTTCGGTTGCTTGGCAGGGTGGTTGGGGGCGAAACCCTGCCATTATCTGTACCCCGACTACGCCATCATTTTCATCTGCGATCAGGGTTTTGACATAGGTGCCTAAGAGTATAGGAACATTAAGTTCCAGCAGCTTAGCTAGTTGCTTTTCAATCAGAGCCCGGCCGGAAATGGTGTCAGGTGTATAACAGCGAGGGACTGAGTGGCCACCGAAGATGTCAACCCGGTTTTTGTACCTGACCCCTAAATAGTCTTTGGTCCACAGAAATGCTTCTTTAGCACCTTCGGCAACAATCCTTACCAGTTCGGGATAATTGAGACCTTCTCCGGCTGCCATCATATCCTGATACATCATTTCCGGCGAATCATCGATGCCGGCTACTTTTTGATATACAGTATCAGGCGCGGCTATTCCACCATCGCTGATTATGGAGTTGCCCCCAGGGGCCATCATTTTTTCCAGGATGACGACGGAAGCTCCCGACTCTGCCGCTTCGATGGCGGCAGCCATACCTGCGAATCCAGAACCAATGACAATAATATCAACTTGGTCGGAATGAAGTGCAGGAGCTCTTTTCAATCTGTTGCGCATAGACTTAACTTCTCCTTGATTCCATATCTGGCAATGTAAACGACATCTATATTGTTAGATAGCTCGATTAACTTAAGGCAGACGACGAGTTTACCTCTTGGGAGGTTCCCATCGCTTGGCGCCGGCTTGGGATATACGGTCAATGACTATGGCCAGCACCACAATTGCCCAGCCGGCTTCGAAGCCCTTACCCACATCTATCCGGTTGGTAGCCTTGAGGACCTCTTCGCCCAGACCACCTGCGCCTATCATACTGGCGATGACTACCATAGATAATGCCATCATCGTGGTCTGGTTGATTCCTGCCATTATGGTTGGCATAGCCAAGGGGAAGCGCACTTCCTTCATGAGCTGCCAGCGTGATGCTCCAAAAACCAAAGCGGCTTCCTGTACATCCCGAGAAACCTGCCGTATACCGAGGTTAGTCAGGCGTACGACCGGGGGGACCGCATATATGACCGTGGCTATTACCCCGGGTACTTTGCCCAACCCGAAAAGCATGAGGGCGGGTATTAAATAAACCAGGCTGGGCATGGTTTGCATAGCGTCCAGGAGCGGCATGATTATGGCATTAAAACGATCGGAGACCGCCATGCCTATTCCGGTAGGGATTCCTGCCAAGAGCGAGATCAGCACAGCCACGATTACAATCCCCAGGGTCTCCATAGCAACATCCCAGAGCCCGAACATCCCGATCGAGGTAATTAACAACGCCGGCAAAATTGACTTGAACAAGCTATGGGTCAGCTGCCAGGATATCACCATAACCAGGATCAGCCAGGCCCACCAGGGAAACCATTTCAGCAGGCCTTCGATGTTCAGAAGTACGTTAAGAACCAGGCTGGACAATGCCTCGAAAAAAGGACCCCAAGCTACCACCAGCCATTTAATAAAAGACTGGATATGCGGTGCGACATGATACTGCAAATTAGCTGGGAACATTCATAGTTCACCTCCGCCTGGCCTCTGCCCCGGCGGCAAAAGCTGGTTTCTTGACTCGATTGGTTTGTTGGTGCGTTTTTCTGCGAAAATATATTGGGGCTCTTTTATGATTGCGCACAAACAGAGCGCGCTCATCGGCAACAAAACGTTCCACATACTCATCGGCGGGATTGTTCATTATTTCCTGCGGAGTGCCCTGCTGAACAAATTCTCCCTCCCGCATGACCGCCATGCGGTCGCCCAAACGGGCGGCCTCGCTGAGATCGTGAGTGACGAACACGATGGTCTTATGCACTTCCCGTTGCAGACGGATCAGGGTATCCTGCATCTCCCGGCGGATCAATGGATCCAGACCGCTGAAGGGTTCGTCCATCAGGAGCAGGTCGCTCTGTTGAACCAGAGCCCGGGCGATGCCGACTCTCTGCCGCATTCCACCGGAGAGCTGAGCGGGGTAATAGTTTTCCCAGCCCTCCAGGCCCACCTGGATAATGGCTTGCCGGGCTTGCTCTTCCCGTTCTTGGGGAGGCACCCCACGGAGCTTAAGACCAAAAGCAACATTATCAAGGACCTTGCGATGGGGCAGCAGACCATAATGCTGAAAGACCATCGCCACATCGTGGCGCCGGAACTCGATCAATTCCTTTTCATCCATGTCGGTTATGTGGCTGCCATTGATTACTATCTCGCCCAGGGTAGGGTTGAGCAAACGGGGCAAACAGCGGATCAAGGTGGATTTGCCGCTGCCGGACAACCCCATGATTACAAAAACTTCGCCACGCTGCACCTCGAATGACACATCCCTGACAGCGTACACTGCGCCTGTATCCTTTAAAGCTTGGATGGAATCTTCGTCCATAGGGTCAAAATTACCCGGATTTTTCCCGAATACTTTCCACAACCCTTTGACCGTCAGCAGATTGCCATTAGTTGGCGTTGACATGAGACTAATTCACCTCTTTCAAGGCCTGTTCAACCTTCTGTGCGATATCGGCCGGCAGCCAGGCCTTCCAGGTATCGGGGTACTTCTTCAGGAAATACATGGCGGCTTGTTCTTCTCCAGCCTCATTCTGGCTCATATAAGCCAGGAAATCATTATTCTGTTCGAGTGTAGTCTGGTATTTCGAGATAAATTCCACCAATTCAGGTGAGCTGGCCGCCACAGCGGAATTGACCCCTTTGGCCACATAGGCAGCTGGGTATGCGCAAGCCCGGTTATTGGGATCATTCCAGATAGCCGGATCGTAGGCAGGCTCCTCCAGCAGGGTCATATCCAGCTGGCCCATAACCCAGTTGGGTTCCCAGTTATAGCCTAACCAGGGCTGGCCCTTTTCATAAGCCGCTACCATGGAAGCTGATAAAGCCGAGTCGGATCCAGTGCTGAAAAGGTTGAAGGTCTTATCCAGGCCATAATTTTTGAACTTGACCTCATTGATTGCAGTAGCTGCCCACCCGGGGGGACTGTTATGGAAACGTCCTTTAGTAGGAACTTCAGGGCTTCTGAAAAGCTCCCAATAACGAGGCAGATCGGAAACGGATTTCAGATCAGGTGCCATTGGCTTGATTCCCCGCTCCGGGTCGCCTTTTATCATATAGGTCGGCACATACCAGCCTTGAGGGGCGTCAGGGAAATTGGAGCCCAGATCCTTGACGGTGCCGTTATCGACCATCTCTTTCCACGCATCCCCATAATTGTCTACCCAGACCTCCATGGTGATATCGACATCGCCCTTGCTCATCCCCTGCAACAGGGGCAGTGTCTCGCCAAAGGTATAGGTAGGAGCTGGGTATCCATAACCATGTTGCAGTATATAGCCGACAATACGGTTGTGAACTTTCACACTGTCCCAGCTCACATCAGCCAAGACCAGTTGCTGCTTTTGGGATGTTTTATCATTGCTGCTGCAGCCGATTGCCAAAACTCCAAAAAACAGCAGCATCAAAACCATAAGACCCTTAGTGGCCTTTGTTGAGAATAGTTTCTGGTTAATCAATCGATACTTCCTCCTCGCAGCGCTGTCACGAAGCCAGGGAGGTAAGCAGGGGGTGAAAGAAGAGAAAACGAGGAAGGACCCATGAACTGGCCGCTGAAAGGCATTTATTTATCAGCTCATGGTCACAGTAGATTAGTCCCATCTTCGCTTGCGAGGTTAGCTGACGGGTTTGGGACATGGGTAATCCCTACCTTTCGGATTCACCCCAAATTATGGTTCCCCCGCTCTCCAGCTTTAGAGATTCAGCGCTAATATAATTAGTTTGCATTAAGCATGCAACGAGCTATCCTTGTTCGACTATAAGTAACTTATCATAGCCAAGCACCTCCTTGACCACCCATAACGGTCCCGTCTAATTTGATTAGGACCGCTAGTGCTTATTCCACGTTTACCCAATCAGGCGAGATGATCTTGTTAACCAAACCCTGATTATCCATGACACCTATGAACTGGCGTTATCTCGGCAACATATTTCGATTCCTGACTCAGCATAAACCACAAATGTGGCAGAATTGCGGCAGAACCTCTCCGAGAAATGGGCCCGATGCCTTCAAAATGGGATTTAGAAGGCATTGCATATATCACATATTTATGCCACATATTTATTTTATGGTTTATGTACTATAATATAAATTTAGTCCGTAAAGGAGATCGGAAGAGCCATGAGCACTATATATGTAGTGGACGATGAAGAGAATATCCGCCTTTTGATTACCCAGTATCTGCAAAAAGAAGGTTATACGGTTGAATCCTTCGGCAGTGTTGAAGATATGGCAGAGCGCCTGGAGACTGGATATCCAGATATGTTGATCCTGGACATAATGCTGCCGGGGCAGGATGGGCTGCAATTTTGCCGCGAGCTCCGGGAGCAGAGCGGGATTCCGGTGATATTCATATCCGCTCGCCGCAAAGCCCTGGACCGGATAATGGGACTGGAGATAGGCGGGGATGACTATCTGGCCAAGCCTTTCAGCCCCAGGGAACTGACTGCCAGGGTTCGCTCTATTTTCCGACGTACCATGGCTGCTCCGGATCAACAGCAGTATTTATTATCGGGAAATCTTAAGCTGATACCCGGGGACCGGTTGGTATTGATCAACGGCGAGGAAGTAAGCTTATCCAGCAAGGAATATGAACTGCTGGCACTTTTGATTCAGCATCCCCAGCGTACATTCAACCGCCAGGAACTGCTTGACCGGGTATGGGGATATGATTATGATGGCAGCGAGCGGGCGGTGGACGACTTGATCAAGCGGCTGCGCCGCAAATTGAATGAGAGCGCTTCCGAAACCAATATCGAAACTATATGGGGATATGGGTACAGGCTAGATGGTGAAGTGGAAAAGCATATCTACTAAAATACTTGTTAGTTATCAGGCGGTAGTATTTTTTACTTTTTTGGTAACAGCCTTGGCCTTTTATCCAATGCTGGTAGGCGTCTTAGAGAGGCGGGCAGAAATAGGGCTGGAAAAACAAGCCTGGGAAATTGCTTACACAATCGGTTCAGGAATTCAACCCTCTGCTGAGCAAAAGCTTCCCCTGACCATCCTGTTGTTAGGACGTTCAGTGGAGAGCGATTTTTTATGGATCGATGCGGAAGACGATATTATGTTCAGCAGCCGGCCAGAACAGTTTCCATTGGGGATAAATATGGCCCAGTTGCAGCAGAATCTGCGAGAAGACATGGAATTCGACCGCAATCTGGCCAATACCTTCAAGAATGAAATGTATCTGGCGGCTGAAGTCCCTGTAAGTGGGGGGGGGACGGTTCTAACCTTTGTCGCCATCAGTACCCTTCAGACTATGTATCGGGAAACACTCCTGATGATTTTCGGCAGTCTGTTGGCTGCTTTGCTTATTGCCCTGCTGGTGGCTTTTTTCTTGATCCGCTATCTGATGAAACCCTTGCGTTCCCTGGAGAATTATGCCCAGGCCGTAGGGAACCGCCAATTTGACAAGCGGCTGGAAGTCAAGTCCGATGATGAATTAGCGGCTTTGGCCATCGCCTTCAATGAGATGGCTGATCGGCTAAAAAGCTATGATGAAAGCCAGCGCCGGTTTTTCCAGAATGCTTCCCACGAGCTGAAGACTCCTCTTATGAGTATCAATGGCTACGCAGAGGGAATCCGGGATGGATTGTTTACTGGACCGGAGCTGGACAAAGCCATTGATATTATCCACCGGGAAAGCTTGCGGCTTAGAAATGTAGTCGAAAATATGATCGACATTACCATTCTGGAGCAGCCCCATAATATTTATTTGCTGCCCCATGAGCTTGGGCATATTATGGAAGAGGTCCTGGATTCAGTAGGTGGCTATGCCTTGGAAAGGGGAGTAAGGATCGAAATCCGTATACCGGCTGTGACTTGGATAGTTGGCGATTGGGACCAGTTGCACAGCCTGTTTGTAAACCTCTTGTCAAATGCCATACGGCACGCGATCAGCAAAATCACAGTCGAGGCTTCAACTATCGACGACGGAACCAAGGTAAGGATTAGAGTGGAGGACGACGGTTCCGGATTTTCTCAGAGTGATATTGAACATGCGTTTGATTATTTCTATACCAGTGGACATACTGGGTCAGGTCTAGGCTTGACCATAGTGAAAAAAATCGTTGAAGAACATGCTGGGCGGATAAGGATTTACAATTCAGTATCCGGCGGGGCGATCGTTGAGACAATCTTGCCAGGTGCCTCGGAATTGAAGCCATAGGCAGCAGTCCGCAATTTATGGTAACAATATTGTGCCGTCAAGGATTTTGGCGGCACTTTCACGGTTCGCCTGCGTACTCCAGCAGGATATAATGATCGGGGTAGTCTGATTCTTGTAATATGGAGAGAATGATCATGCAAAAACCACACGGGGCTCTGGAGGGGATTTTGCACAAGCGCCGCTTCCGAGTGCGCCTGTTTTTCGAAGGAATATTGATTGGCCTGGCCACTGGATCAATTGTGGTATTGTTCCGATACATATTACAGCAGTCTTCATTTTGGCTGGAACGCTTATACGCGTATCTGGGCGGCCATGAATACTGGTGGACTTTGCTGTGGATTGTTGTTCTTTCCATAATAGCATTGTTACTGGACAAAATCGTCAAATTAGAGCCGATGATCAGCGGCAGCGGTATCCCTCAGGTGAAAGGCACGGTTATGCGCCAGCTTAATCTGAAATGGGCCAGGGTCCTGTGGTGGAAATTTATCGGCGGCATCCTGGCCATAGGTTCGGGGATGTCACTGGGCCGCGAAGGACCCTCCATTCAATTAGGGGCCGCGGTGGGCCAGGGCGTAAACCGCCTCCTGGGTGGTTTTAAAATCGAAGAAAGAATTTTGTTGACCAGCGGAGCAAGCGCCGGATTGGCAGCAGCTTTCAACGCGCCCCTGGCAGGGGTGGTCTTTTCTCTGGAAGAATTACATAAGAACTTCTCTCCGCCAATATTGCTTTCAGCAATGGCTGCCTCATTGACAGCCGACTATGTGTCACGTCACTTCTACGGAATCAAGCCTATTTTCGACTTCCATACCCTACCCGTTCTACCGATGAGGCTTTTCGGTTTATTGCTGCTGCTCGGGCTCGTTACAGGTCTTTTTGGAGTCATGTTTAATTGGGCCTTGGTAAAGTCACTGCAACTTTATGAGGGGCAAAAGATAGTGCCGGCCCAATTACGTATGCTGATACCACTTTTAATCACTGTCCCGGTGGGAATGTGGGTGCCTCAGGTCCTCGGGGGAGGGCAGGGCTTGATCGATGGCCTGCAAAACAACCAGTATATGCTTTCTATGCTGCTGCTTTTGGTTATAGTCAAGTTCGGATTGACCTTGGCGAGCTACGGATCCGGAGCACCGGGAGGGATATTCATGCCGATGCTGGTGATAGGAGCCTTGACCGGAGGCGCATTCGGGCAATCGGTGGTGAATTTCTGGCAGGTCGATCCGCTTTTTGCTAACAATTTCGTGGTCTTCGCTATGGCGGCTTTTTTTACAGCAATTGTCAAAGCTCCGATTACCGGGAGCATCCTCATTACTGAGATGACAGGTTCTTTCGAACATCTGCCCGCCCTCATCACCGTCTCGATGACCGCATATATTGTTGCTGATTTATTGAAATCCAAGCCGATCTACGACACCTTGCTGCATCGCCTCCTGGCCAGGAAATCGGGGTCCTCGGAAGAACTCTTCAAGAGTGAAAATACGGTGCTGGAAGCAGTGGTAACCTTGGGTTCGCAATTGGAAGGCAAGATGATCAAAGACATCAGGTGGCCTCGAAACTGTCTGCTGATCAATATCAAACGTGGCGAGGATCATATCATTCCCAGCGGAGATACCAGAATTATTGCCGGTGATTACCTGAATATCTTAACCAGCGATGAACAGGCAGCTGCCATCAAGCCAACCTTGCTGCAAATGGCAGGGATCGTTATCACTGACGGCGATAAATAGGAATCTCCCGCCGTGCTAATTAAGGATTAACCTGCAGCGATATTAATATCCATTGATCCGATCATTGCAGGCTCGACAGTTCTCCCACCAGGACTTCGCGTTTTATTTCCAAGCCCACCACGAAAAAGAAGATGACCATCAAAGCATCGTTGACCCAGTGGCCTAGGGTTTCAGAGATCGAGTATTGCCCCAGGCTAATGCAGAGGGTAGTATCCCATATGGCAAAGTAACTCTCCGCATACTCCGAATTAGCCCAGCCAAAGGCTATGATGGCAGCGGAAACTAAAAGTACGCTGCCGATCATCCTCTCGTCGAAAAATTTGGATACCGGCTTCCAGAAGTTTTTTATCTGCGTGTAGGTGTTTTCTTGCATACCATTTCAATCCCTCAAGATGCTCAAGCTTTTGGAACAAATACAGTCTGACTGTCGTGAAAATATTGTCAGTAAAAATCACCGCATGATTCTTCGGCTATTATGCGCCAGCGGAGGATCATTGTTCTGGTTGACTTCCAGGCTTGACCAGATGCAAACGTTTTAAGAGAGGAGTGATGCTTAAGCCCTGCACTACCAGGGAGAAGAGCACCACCGCAAAGGTCATGTTGATCAGGAAAGCACGATAGGGGAGATCGGCATTCAAACCCAGCACCATGGCCATGGAAAGCGCACCCCGCAGACCACTCCACACCAGGACATGACGCCAGGGGAGAGGGATGCAGCATCCGACCCATTTTAGCAGGCTTGATAATCCATAGACGGAGGCGGCCCTTCCCAGTAAAACCGAAGCATTGGCTGCAACCACCAACAGAAAGGTCAGGCCCATGGTTATGCTGGCTTCTTCCAGGCCTACCAGCAGGAAGACTGCAGAATTCACGGCAAAGGCTATGTATTCCCAAAAGGACACGACTCCCATTCGGGAAACAATATTCATTCCGTAGGTCATACCATAGTTCCCGATCACCAGACCTGCGGAGAGGACCGCAAATACTCCGGAGAACCCGAAATGTTCAGCGGCCAGGTACGAGCCGAAAGCCACCACAGTGGTCAGCATGATCTCCAGCAGGTGGTCGTCATATTCCCGGGTTACGCGGGAAACAATTCCGCCGATCAAGAGACCCACCAGGGTTCCTCCCAAAATGGTTTTTAAGAAGGTCAGGAGCGCAAAATGCCAGGTCATATCCTGGCCGGATAGCAAACTCTGGATGATGATGAACAAGACCACGGCGATACCGTCATTGAAGACACTCTCACCTTCGATCAGGTTGGATAGTCTCTCATCGGCGCCCAAATCTTTAAAGATTGCCAGGACCGAGATCGGATCAGTGGGGGAAATTATGGCTCCGAAAAGCAGAGCGGCCAGCCAGGGGAGGTCAGTCAAATAATGAACTGCTCCTCCAACCACCAAGGAGGAGAACAAGGTGCCAAATAGGGCGAATGCCGCAATAGGAAGCTTCTGTTTTTTAAGCATGGCCAAATCTATGTTTATACCCGCATCGAAAAGAATAGGAGGCAGGAAGATGGCGAACAGCAGCTCCGGATTCAGGTGGATGCCGGGGAACAAGCCCAATAATCCAACTGCCAATCCGCATAAAACCAAGGCAATAGTATAGGGGATTTTAATGAAACGACCCAACATAGCAACAACAGTAGCTGTCAGCATCAACCAGAAAAAATTGAGGGTAACCTGCTCCATTGGCACCCCTCCCTGTTTATGATGGTCTGGATATTCAACTTTTGAGGGCGTGATTCCTGCCCTTATCGCGACTCTGAATCACTCTTTCGGGTTCATGAATCAGATTCTGTGCTTATTAAAATGCTTAGAATGTCTTGGGGCCAGCGTCAAATGACTATGCGCTGGAAGAGGGGAATGCGGGCAAATTCAAGAAGCTACTCCCAGCAAAGGTGACAATCATAGTATCCGCTGGCCAAGGCACTTCTATCCGGCAAAGAATACAGGACCACAGAACATTGATCCTTAGCAGACAGTAACGCGCTCAGCCTGGCAGCAGATCATTGTCTGACAATGATTGATTCCACCTGGAAACCGGCGGAGGCAAGATCATTGACAATAGGTTGGGAATCCAAGGTGTTTAATCTCATAATCAGCAAATGGGATTCTTCTTTGATCTCCATCGAGACCATATTCTCAACCAGCAGGTGGTATTTATTGATAATTTGTAAAATTTTGATCAGAGTCTCCGGATTGCTGTTTATTCGTAGGCTGATTCGTGTCCCACTGAGATTGATAGCCAGCAAATCGAGCAAGGCATTAAAGATGTCAGTCTGGGTTATGATTCCAACTAGTTGGTTTTCATCGTTGACTACCAGCAGACCTGGGGTATTGATGTTGTTCAGGAGCTTGGCAGCGTCCTCGATAAATGAGCCCGCTGGGATAGTAATCAATGCTCGTTCAGATGACATCACATCTCTGACCTTGACCTGGTTCAAAATGTGATCTTCCGCCAGAGCAAATTCGCCAGGGACCTCCGGTAAGTCGCGAAAATCCAGATCAGGCCGGGCTCCAATATCGCTTATAGTGATGATCCCTACTATTTTTTGTTGGTCCAGAACCGGAAGGCGGGTGATATTGTGTTCGCGCATGAGAGTCCAAGCTTTGTGAATGCTTTCTTCCGGGGTTATGGTGAAGGGATTTGGAGTCATTTTGTCCTTAACCTTCATGAAACAATACCTCTCTTTCCCGGTAAATATAGTAGTTGTTCTAATATTCATATTACTATTTTTGACTTACCTTATACAGACCTAGTGCCAAATTATGTTTATATCGGCCAATTATCACAGGCTGAATCGGATCCATCTCAATCTGGTTTTGCTCACAGTTGACGAAATATCATTCTGGAGGTTCATGCCTGTAAACTCTCATTGCAGGATAGCGATTTTAAGCAATCAAAGCGCAGCGGAATGCCGAATAGCAAAAGCAGGATAAGCACAGGCGGGTGTGGTATAATTATCCTCGTGAAAACGGAGGATAATTATGGATAAGAGCGGG
>CAZYGL010000021.1:0-7291 GCA_964647335.1 uncultured Syntrophomonas sp.
CGGATTATGCGGCTCAAATCTCCAAGTACGACCTAGCGTTGGCCTGGGGGACACTAAATGATCCTGTCATAGATTCGCATATAAGCTATGGGCAGAGCGGCAGGTTCTATTTTTACCAGTGGTCGCCAGGCACAACAGTCAGCCCGGCCTATATTGCCAGCCACTCAGCCAATGTGCATCTGATCCATAGCAGCGGCAATATTCTCCGGGATATTAAGGGGATAGGTGAGGATGACCACATAAGATTGGAAGGATTTTTAGTCAATGCGAATTTCAAGGATGGCGCATGGAAAACCAGCCTGACCAGGAATGATACCGGCAACGGTTCTTGGGAGATACTATACGTGACCGATGTGGAGATACTGGATGAGTAAGCTGCAGGAATCATTCCGGACAGCATGTTGATTTTATGCACAATCAGCGCTGTTTGAAGACTTCATGCAGCACTTCCTCAGTCAGATCGCCAAATACCGGACCATTGCAGATCTGGTGCAAATCGATGGCGCCGTCAAAGAGGTTGGCCTCGATGAAAATTGGCTCTCCGTCTTCTCCCACCGCAAAATCCCAGGAAATGAGCCGGAATTGGCCCATCTTGCCCTGAAGCTTCCGGATCACCGCCAAAACCTTATCGTACGATGGTACCGCACCTTCAGCGAATATAAACCCCTGGGGGTGCTGAGCATGCTTCACATACCTTGAGTCATAGCCGCTCCCCTTCAACTGGCCATTTTCCTGAATGCCACACAGCCAGCCTCCTGCCGAACAGTTGTCCACCCGACTCCCGTCCACGCCCATGCGCAGGATCGATGACAGGATGTGCACTTTGTCTTTGAACAACATGGAAATTGTCCTTACCGTATTTATTGAACTGGGGTGAATGCGGTTCAATTGCTCGTGCTGTCTGACCACTTCCTGCACGATAAGATTACCATGGCTGCTTTCACCAACCAGAAGCTTTTTTAAAATTTCCACGGTATCTTCTTTATCCCAGAAAGATATACCTGCGCTGCCCCCGGTGCCGATGGTCGGTTTGATGATCAGCCTGTTTTGCTTTGAGCACAACGAGAGGGCTTCGTCAAATGTAATCAAATCGTAGTCAGCGTTGGAAAAAAAGCCGTTAATTTTATGCACAATTGTAATTGGATGCCGGACTTCGGGATACAACAAGCTGCAGTAGTTTTTGTCGGCTACCCCTTCCGAGTAATGGCGGTTATTGAAGAATGGACCTATCTTAGTATCGTAAAGATCATCCGGGATGTATCTTACATCGCAGATACCGTTGCGAGAAGAGTAAAGCTTGTGAA
This sequence comes from uncultured Syntrophomonas sp., assembly GCA_964647335.1. Lineage (GTDB taxonomy): Bacteria > Bacillota > Syntrophomonadia > Syntrophomonadales > Syntrophomonadaceae > PHAA01. Next base: position 1,305 of record CAZYGL010000021.1, read on the forward strand.
ACAGGGGAGTAAAATCTGAGGTATATTGTTTCCAATATTGGATTGATGCCCTTTCAAACCGGGGGTCCAGACTATCACTCGGCAATAAAAACTTGTTTGTGAAAAACTGCCTGTCCCAATGTTTAAGTCGATATTCGGCAAGCTTTTCCGAGCTAGAGTCCAGACCTTTGATCAGACCATTATATATTCCCTTGACTCCACTGCTTATATCCATTAATATTGTTCCCCTCTTTCCGCTGTCTAGAAGTACTCACTGAAAGTGCCGTCAAGCTTGACAGTACGCTCATCGACCAAGCGAATACCGTGATAGCGATATGTGGTCAGCTCAAGGTGGGAGGGATAGGAGCCCATGCACGTTCTGTACTTCCTCGTACTTCTGTCTGACGTGTTATTTGCATTTAGCGCAGTTTGAAGACTTCATGCAGCACTTCCTCAGTCAGGTCGCCAAATACTGGACCATTGCAGATCTGATGAATATCCAGTGCACCATCGAAGAGATTGGCTTCGATCAGCACCGGCTCTCCATCTTCTTCCACTGTGATATCCCAGGATATGAGCCGGAAATGGCTCATTTTGCTCTGTAATCTGCGGACCACAGACAAAATTTTATCATAAGCGGGTATCACTCCTTCAGCGAAAATGAACCCTTGCGGATGACGATCATGTTTTGAAAAATCTGCCCAGTAGCCTGATTCCTTCAATTGCCCATTTTCTTGGATACCGCAAACGCACCCCCCTGCCGCATGATTGTCAACCCGACTGCCATCCACACCCATTCGTAAAATCGATGACAGGATGTGAACTTCGTCCTTTAGCAAAAGGGAAATCGTGCGGACCGTATTTATTGAACTGGCGTGTATGCGGCTCAATTGCTCATGCTGGTTGATTATTTCCTGCACGATCAAGTTTCTATAGCTGCCCTCCTCGACCAACAGTCGTTTCAATTCGTCCGCAGTATCGGCTTTTTCCCAGAAGCAGATACCTCGGCTCCCGCCAGTGCCGATAGTCGGCTTGATAATCAGGCGGTCCCGGCTCAAACACAGTTCCAGAGCTTGATCGGCCGGTATCAACTCGTATTCGGCAGTGGACCAAAAGCCATTGATTTTGCGCACTACGGTAACGGGCTGTCGGACTTCAGGATACAACAAGCAACAGTAGTTTTTGTCGGCTACCCCTTCCGAGTAATGGCGGTTATTGAGGAAAGGGCCGATTTTGATATCATACAGGTCTTCCGGAACGTATCGAACATCGCAGATACCGTTGCGAGAGGAATATAGTCTATGAAACAGAGTTGTAATATCGGAGGTATAATGCTCCCAGTATTGGAATATTGCTTTTTCAAACTGGGGATCAAGGGTGTCACTCGGTATTAGGAAATCGTTTTCAAATTGCCGCCTGCGCCAATGCTTCAGACGGTTGGCAGAGAGCGATTCGGATGTGATATCGAGTCGCTTGATCAAGCCGTTATAGATACCTTTGCATCCATCCTTAATAGCCATAATGATCCTCCTTGTCAAGCTACAATCAGAAATTTAGTCCATTTACACCGTCCAGCCTGACGATTTGGTGGTCGACCAAATGCCTGCCGTGATAGCGAAATGTGGTCAGCTCAAGGTTGGAGGGATACGAGCCCAGCGATTCGATGCAGCTCAGCCCACGCAGCAGGCCGTGGAACATCTGCAGGAAAGTGCCGTGGGACACTACCAGTATGTTGCAGCCTGCATATTCGCGGAATAACCAATTGCGGAATCTAGCGGCCCGTTGCCAAACCTGCTCGAATGGCTCGCTGCCCGGAGGATTGACGGAATGTGTGTCGTCGCCCACCTCTATCCATAACACCGGGGGTTGGAAGTTCTGCACCTCCTGGTAGGTGCGGCCTTCGAAGGCCCCAAAATTGCGTTCGACACACAATTTCGACTGTACTATGGTGCCTTGATCTCCGGCAATGATCCGGGCGGTCTCAATGGAGCGCCTAAGAGTGGAAGATATGATTACGTCAAATTTTATCCCATCCAACCGGGCAGCTGCTTGGCTCGAGTCTAGAATGCCCTTCTCGTTCAAGGACACATCGACCGAGCCGGCATAGCGCTTCTCGGCGTTATAGCCGGTTTGGGCGTGGCGAATAGTGTTGATGATGGTTTGTTTGGCCATACCAATTATCCCTCCGAAAGCCTAATTATTTCATTCAACCGAATGACTGAGGAGTAATCGCTGAGCAGCGGGCCTATCTTAATATACTCCACCCCGAATATGCAGGTGAGGGTGGAGAGAAACGTGGATTCGGTGCTGATGGAGCGGTGGGAAGTGATTGCCAACTGCTGGTAGCCCTGGGCTGCTTCTATAGCTTCGCATACTGCGCTCACCGTACCAGCCTGGTTGGGTTTTACCAGCACGCCATGAGCATACTGCTGCCGGGCGCCTTCAGCGATACGGGCCGGATTGGTGGAATAGAAATTATCACCGATCACCAGCGATTGATGGCCGGCAGTGGTGAGACCCTGCCAGCTGGAGTAATCTTGTTCGCGGAACGGGTCTTCAATGAAACGCAGCCCATAGTCACGAATGATGTCCAGCCAGTAAGCTTGGTACTGCTCACTTCGGTATACAGAATTGTCGGTGATGGCGAGTCTGTATCCATCGGCGGTCCAAAGATCACCGGCGGAAGCATCGATCCACAGATCGAAAGAGTCACCATAGCCCAAGCTCTCACAGACATTCAACAGGAAATCCAGGCACTCACGATTGTCGGCGGTGGTAAAGCGGCTGACAGGGTTACCATTGACTATCGTCTTGGGCTGCTTGAGCAGCCTTTCCTTGACCACTCGCTGGATTTCGGCGTGGGCCCCTATTGTCTCGGCTATGCTGTCACTGCGGGCTACCAGGATATATTCACTATAATCACTCAAGACCGGATTGGTGTAGGCATGCCAGCCGCCGTTGAGCACATTCAGGCATAGTTTGGGTGCTTTCAGTTTGGTTTGGGGGCGATTAAAAAGCTCGAATAGCGAAAAATTCACCCGGCTGGCATTGAAGAATGCTTCAGAAAGGGCATAGGCGTTATTGCGGCCAAAGCGGGCTATGTTCTGCAGAAGATATGTATCGAATTCGGCCTGGTCCAGGGGGCGGCCGATCAATCCATCCGTCTGGATGGCCCCGATAATCGCAGCCGGATCGATTGTCACTTGTTTATCCTCATAGATACTTATTGTCTCACCTTGGGGCGATCCGCCAATTCCCTCGGCGCCATCGGCTAGAGTCACCACAAACTCATTGGTGAACTGCACATGCGAATTCAAGATTTTACGGCAGTAAATGGACTGAATGATCATCCTAAGCCCCCCTCTATCTTTTTGCGTGATTTAATGTAGCGAACGTTAAAGTTTTCCTCGACCAAAGACCTCACCTAGCACTGCGTCAGTCAAGTTGCCGAAAAGAGGTCCGTTACAGAGTTGATGGATATCGCAAGCACCATTATTGAGGTTGGCTTCAACCAGAACAGGCTCTCCATCTGCATTTACCGCGACATCCCAGGATATCAGGCGGAAATGACCCATCTTGACCTGCAGGCACCGGGTCAAATTTTCAACCTTTTCCAGGGAGGGGACCACTATATCGTTGAAAGCGACTCCTTGCGGATGCCGGTCATATTTTTGAAATGATCTCCAGGCCGTGTCTTTCAAGCGTCCGTCTGGATTAATGCCACACACGAAGCCACCCGCAGAGACATTGTCTACCTTGCTTCCGCCGGACCCTATGCGCAGTACAGAGGACAGGGTATGCACTTCGCCCTGAAAGAGAAGAGTCATGGTACGGATAGTATTCAAGGAATGCTCGTGGATGCGGCTCAATTGCTCATGTTGGGACACTATCTCCTGGGCAATGAGGTCGCTATAAGCGCCGTTGCCGAGCAGGATTTTCTTAAGGCTGTCCGCTGAATCAGCTTTTTCCCAGAAGAAGATGCCTTTACTGCCGCCAGTTCCCACCGCCGGTTTGATGATCAGACGCTCCTGATTCAAGCAGCGATCTATCGCTTCATCCAAAGATATCAGGCTATAGTTGTCGCTGTAGAATATCCCATTGATCTTGCGTGCCAATGTAGCTGGCTGTTTGGCTTCCGGATACCAGAGGCTGTAATAGTTTTTGTCGTCTATGCCCAGCCAAAATTTGCGATTGTTAAAGTGCTGGTCAATGGTTGTGAAATGAAGTTCGTCGGGAATGAATTTAACGTCACGGACGCCGGTGCGGGAAGAGTATATTTTGTGAAAAACCATATCGAAACTGTTAGTATATTGCTTCCAATAATCATGGATCTCTTTGGCAAATTGCGGATCGAGGCAGTCGCTTTCTTTCAGGTGTATATGTTTCCAACGATATCTTTTAATCTGTCTCAGACCATTGTTCGAGATATTCAGGGAAAAGTCATCGAGGCTTTTTTGCATGCTATTGAATAGTGCGGCAGCGTTTTTGTATATTCCCACGTATCAAGACACCTCATTTACCCAAATTTGTGATCTGCAGAATTCGGTAAAGACAAATAACTCATGAGATGCAAAGTCAGGGTATCGACCGACGCCCCAGACTGTATAGTGACCAGAAATTTTGCATACATAAGTATATACGACTACAGCAGTTCAAAAAGTGAAGTTAGCCGGAATCACATGTAAAAGTATGCTTTAATAGACCCAGTGTTATTACCACTATATACCAGAAAGAATGACCCTGCTGTCATTCTACCCCCAAATCTACCGCGTATCTGATCTGTTGCAGCTCTTCCGGCCGCAGCCCTGCCAATGAGTTGCCTTCAAAGCGCTGGATGATTTTCACCTCTTCCATGTCGATGGCAATACGGCTCTCAGAGGCTAAAATCAAGCCCGGTTCGCGCACTTCTCCTTCAGCTGGTCCGCCATTGATGAAACATTTGCGAGCATCCATTATTACCAAATCCGGTTGATAGATGGTGTTCAGTTCGGCTATATATTCTGGAACCTTTCGGCTCATATGCATTTTGATTCGGTCAGCAGGCTTCATAAAACCCACTGCGATTTTTAGGGCGCCTGTGAATTGTGCGATGAAATGGGTCTTGCAGCAGGGCAGGAGGATTATTTTGTCGACCTGGTCCAAGATATCAGGTAATAGTACCTTTTTCAAATGTTTGCCATGCGGGATGTGCCGGGTTACCCATCCGTGGTCATCGAATATGTATACTTCCGGTGCCGGGTCTGATGAAATTAAATCATATACGCAGGATTTACACAGGATTTTCTGGGTGAAAAGGGCATGATTGTTTTGTGACAGGGTGGAACTTTCTCCTACAATCACCCTACCCGCGCCGGCCTCAAAGCACAACTCCACACAAGCCTGCAAAAAATCGAGGGCGGTAGAGGCGGGTGGGGCATCAGCAGTATTGTAATTCGGTTTGATCAGAACAATATCCCCAGGCTTGACATATTTCTCAAATCCGCCTAGTTCCCAAACCAGTTTTTTCATCGAGTGTTTAATATTTACTTCGGTTTTATGAATTATGACCTTCTTCATAGTCTAATTTTAGCAAATATTTATCACAATATTTTTTATATGGGAGGAATCCCGGGCATTTAAGTAGAAAATATTTTCATTTAGGGTTAAAATGATTCTTAAATTGGAGTTTCGATAATGCAGGGCAAAAGCCCTCAGCGAAAAAGGCAAAACTGGCGAAAGCCAGCGACGCAAAACCTAGGGTCTAAGGGCTAGCTGCCTATGATCGCCTGGTTGCCGAAGAAGAGAGCCGATGTTCCTGCTTGGCATGAAGCCATGGCAGGATTTTTTTTATCAACAGAATCACGTATTCGACCAACAGATTTGTTGATGATATTACTTAGGATAACCGGATTGTAATTAATGAAATCATAAAATGAAGGAGGTAAGTATGTTTAAATTATCCAATAAGCTGAAATATAGCTGCTTGAGTATCGTAATTACCCTATTGGTACTGTTTTTTTATGCAATTT
>CAZYGL010000021.1:7391-13261 GCA_964647335.1 uncultured Syntrophomonas sp.
TATAGCTGCTTGAGTATCGTAATTACCCTATTGGTACTGTTTTTTTATGCAATTTATCCGATTGCGGCAGCATATTCTGACAGCTCGAGATCGGTTGAGGTTCAGCAGTCATGCCAGAATGGAAAGGACACTGCCAACAACGATATAGAAAAAGATAATCCCGGCCTGGGTCATGACAAAAATACAAGCTGTGACAGCGATTGCGACAGTGACAGCGACAGTGACAGCGACAGTGACAGCGACAGTGACAGTGACAGCGACAGTGACAGTGACAGCGATAGCGACAGTGACAGTGACAGCGATAGCGACAGTGACAGCGATAGCGATTGCGACAGTGACAGCGACTGCGACAGCGACAGTGATAGCGATAGCGATAGCGACAGTGACAGCGACAGTGACAGTGACAGCGACAGTGATAGCGACAGCGACAGTGATAGCGACAGTGATAGCGACAGCGACAGTGATAGCGACAGCGACAGCGACATAGGAGAAGAAACTACAAAGGGCGACAAGGGATTTGCTGAAAAAGATATTACTGCTGAAGGAGAGAGACCTTCGGTTTCGTCCTTGATAGCGAAGCTCCCAACTCCCGTTTTACCCTTGGAACTGCCTAAAGCTGGTGTGGGCTCACTGGTTGGCGTATTGGGGCTCTTGCTGCTGGGGGCAGGGGGCGCCAGCTACAGATCGAAGAAATAGTTGTGATAGTAGATGAAACAGCTAAATATACTCAATGGGGCGCCTTTTTGGTGCCCCTTTTTTCTTATGGGATACCTCATATGAATGCTGCAAGCATTTAAACAGGTTGGTTGAACTGCGACATGAATCTGCTTTAGCCACAACCGGCATGATTTATTATAATAATAGAAAAGCGATAAAGGAGGATCATACTAATGGCTAAACATCGTATCGGTTGGCTGACCATCATTGCCAGTATTTCGGTACTATTATTGACTATGACAGTCACTTGCCAAGCCAGGGGAGTACTGACTACAGCTACCTCGGACACCATACAGGTAATACCAACAGTTTTGGTATTTACAATCGATCAGCCGGTTTATCTGTGGAATAGTGTTACCCAGGATATGGATGTCACACCCATTGCCAGAGAACAACGAATTCTTCTGCCGATTCGCTATATAGCGGATCCTTTGGGTGCTCAAACATCGTGGGATAGCTCTGAAAGTAAAGTGACCATAAAAACTAGCACCAAAACTATTGAATTATGGCTCAACCGAAATATAGCGCGGGTCAATGGAGCCGAGTCCATGATAGATCCGTCTAATCCCAAAGTTATGCCAATAGCTATACCTCCTGGCAGAACCATGATGCCTTTGCGCTTCATCGCCGACAACCTTGATTGTGAAGTAGTCTGGGATAATCCAAGTATGAGCGCAACGATTTCCTATCCGAAATAATGGCAGAATTCGAAATGATCTGGTAAGTGCTCGCCTTAGTCAGGCGCTGCTCTAATCTCCGATGTTCATTTCAAGTGGGCTTTAGATCAAGGCCACAACTTCGATTGTACAAATCATCATTTCATAGGAATTAAGTGAAAAAGAAAACATGGAACGGTCGTTTGTACTACTTGACACACAATCATCAGTGGTAGTATATTGTATACAAGCTCCAAGGAATTCCTAAGACGGAAAACCTAACGAGCCAGAAAACGGAAACGAAACATTGAAAACGGATCAGGAATACCGGTGAAGTAATTCACTATATCCAAAGGAAATCAGCGAAAAAAGTTTATAACAGCTTTACAATATGGAAGTTAAGATTCACAAAAGTCTGAAAAGACAGAAAGTGAAGAAGAACAGAAATAGAGTAGAGTTGATATAGACAAGAGAGTAACTGAAAACCTGAAAGACGAAGGTACAATGAGAAGTGAAAATGGGAAACGAAAGTTGGAAGGCAGAGATTAGGAAGAAAGTCGAGAAAGGTTCGTTGGAGCTTACTATTTTTGTTTGGCAAAGTCTTAAGGATGCCTGCGTATGAGAGGACTGAATCCTGAATTAAACAGGACTCAGTCCTTTTTATTTTTGAACACCTCAAACAGGAACCAAATAAAAGGAATAACATACAGAAAAAAGAATAGTATTAATTAGATATTAATTGGTTATGAAACCCGATTGCATTGTGGAGTGATTTGGAAAATGAAAAAGACGATCATTTCGATCCTGCTGATCATTATTAGTGCCATTTCCTGCGAGCCTGCTGTTGCCGCCACTAGTATTCCCGACATAAGAGCTGCCTGGCAGGAAATGCAGCCGGCATTTGAAGGATACAAATATATGGAAGAACCTTCCACCGCATATCCTTACTCGCCGGGTATTCTAGCAGATGGATTTTTACGGGATGGACTCAATATGGTGAATTTCATGAGATACCTGGCAGGAGTACCCAGCGACCTGGTTTTGGATGCAGAGCTATGTGAAGAAGGGCAATATGGTGCGGTTTTATTGGCTGCCAGCGATTTCTCTCATACTCCTGTGCAGCCCTCTGACATGGATGACACGTTCTATGATGCAGGTTATACCGCTACTTCCAGCAGCAATATATATGTTGGCTTTGGTTCACTTGCCGATTCGGTTGTCAGTTATATGGATGATAGTAATTCAGCCGGCAACTTGGCCCTTGTCGGGCATAGGAGATGGATATTAAATCCACAGATGAAAAAGACGGGCTTTGGAGAAGCTTATAATTTTGGGCTTATGCGAGTCTTTGATCAGTCCAGAGCTACCAACTTTGACTATGACTTTGTTGCATGGCCTAACGCTGGCAATGCACCCAATAATTTTTTCAGAGGCGTTACCGCATGGTCGGTATCCCCTAATCCGGCCGAGTACGACAGAACGGTAACCGACAGTATAACTGTTCAACTCACCCGGGAATCGGATGGATACAGCTGGGAGTTCGATAAAACCGATTCTGATACCTCAGGAAAATATTTCAATGTGGACACAGGAGGATACGGCACTCCTTTTTGTATAATCTTCCGCCCCGACCATATTACTAATTATGAGGCGGGAGAAACCTATCATGTTGATATTTACGGACTCGAGGATAAATCGGGAAATCCGCTGGAATTAGCCTACTCGGTCCACTTTTTTGATATATACATGGACCCAACAGAGAACGAGCATGATATCGAGGCGTTCGTGGCTAGATTTTATGAGGAGTGCTTTGACCGGACTCCCGACCAAAATGGTTTGGAATACTGGGTGAGTTTGTTGGAGAGTGGCGAAAAAACCGGAGCCGATCTAGCTTATGGGTTTGTCTATAGTAATGAATTTCAAGCTCAGGATTTGATAGATGAAGACTATCTAAACATCCTTTATGCTGCTTTCTTTAACAGGGAAACAGACACTGCAGGGCTCACCTATTGGATGGATCGTATGGGCAGCGGTGCGAGCCGCTTAGAAGTACTAGCCGGTTTCGCCAATGCGGATGAGTTTGGAGAACTGTGTGCTGATTACGGGATTACAAAAGGCATGATAGATCTACCGGATGAAGACTTGGCTGATTTCGTGGCCAGGTTCTATCAGTTGTGCTTGGGAAGGGCACCTGATCAATCTGGTTTGGACTATTGGGTGGATCTGTTGGAAAGTGGCGAACAGGCTGGAGCCGACTTAGCCTACGGTTTTATCTATAGCAATGAATTCCAAGCCCAAGTTTTAACGGATGAAGAATATCTGCGAGTTTTGTATATGACCTTCTTTGGGCGGGAAGCTGATGATACTGGCCTGACCTATTGGCTAGGTCTGCTTGAAGGTGGCGCTGGACGTTTAGAAGTACTGGCAGGCTTTGTGAATGCAAAAGAATTTTCCGAATTGTGTGGAGATTATGGGATAGAGGTGGGGGACATAAATATATAGCCTGCATTGTTAAGGTTTGGAATGGCCATATGCCCAACTCACACAATTCTACATTGAAAGCTTAAAAAGAATAGCTTATGAACCTGCATGTGAAAATCGGGTAGTTGTACAATTCAATTCAGACATATGTAAATGAACAACCGGACGATAACCGGGGAGGTTGGTATATGTTGAAAAAAATCATGGTGGCCTATGACGAGCACCTGGCGGCAGTAAAAGCCCTGGATATGGCCATCGAAATCGCGAAGGCGACAGGGGGAGAAATTTACATCGTTTCAGCCTATATGTCGGTGGACAATCCATCCCGGCACGCATTTCTGGAGACCCTGCTGGAAGAAGCAGCCGAAAGAGTGATGCGGGAAGGGATTACTGTTTACACGAAATTGCAGGCGGGGGGCAAATCGTTGGGTGAGACCCTGGTCAGAAATGCCGAAGACCTGCTGGTCGATTTAGTGATAATCGGCTCCCATAACCGGGGGACACTGGGGAAAATCATGTTCGGCAGTGTTTCGGACTATGTGGTCCGCAACCTAAAATGCCCGGTGCTGATCGTAAAATAAGTGCTGGTCTGGCATATGCCGATAGGTAGGGAAATCATATGCAAGAGCTAAAAAATCCCTGGTATACAAGAATTTCGCCATGAATCCTGATGTGGGGCCTGCTGGCTGCAGGTATGGGTGTATATGCTCTGCTCAAGTATTTACTGTAGTCTGTGGGAGAATTGGGATACCCTGGAGGCGATGCTACAGTGTGATTTGGATCGGGAAGTGACCCGGTATAAAGCGAAGGGACGGATCCTGCCATGCCGGCCTGATCCAGTCCCCTTTTACAGCATATCAAAGTCAAAGGTTTGATATACTATTAACGCTCTGCTTCATGGGATGATTCTCCCACCCCCATTGAAGCAGATATCGAGGGAGCCTGGAGAGATTTTTCCAGTTGCTCTTTGCTCCGGGTGACATAATCCTTGGCCATCTGTACGAACTGGGAGATGAATCGATATTCATTGAACCATTTGGCTGATTGCAGCCTTTCCATATCGGTCGGTGGGATTCTGTCACTGAACATGATTTTCGGGTTGGGGGCTTTCTCGAATACATATTCGCTGGTCCAGTGGAGCAATAAAGTTTCGGCCTTCTCCAGGTCGAGCAGTGCGTTTTTGACCGCATCACTTATCTGGACATCTCTTTCCATTTCCATGATTCCTACCTCCTCCTCGTCGTTGCCACTGTCGGTACGGTATTTCTGCTTGTGTACTTAGTTTACCAGACTGCCAGCCATTTTTTTATTCCTTATCTTCAGGTTTGCCGAAGCCTAACATGCTCCAGAACTGATTGATGTTGTCGACAATCATGGTTTGGGTTTCGATGGCAGCTATGGCCATCTCTACATTGGTGAGAGCATCCAGGTAGCCCTTCTCATACTGCATCAAAACTGGATTTTGCGCATTCTGGCCGTGAATATTTTTCAGGACCTCGATGGTTTTCTTCAAGCTGTCCATTTCCGCTTTGGCATCCCGCTCGATGATCATTGCTTTCACCCTCCCTTAAGATTTGTCTCTGCTTAAATTATACTTGCCGTGAGTCTGTTTGCACGAGGCCAGAATAAATCCTGGTTTTAATCGATGCGTTCTACCGGGTGTTTATTCATATATTCCGTATATCCTTTCAGGAGCTCAAAATAACCCCGGGTGCTCAAATGGATGCCGTCCGGAGTGGCGTAGCCGTTTTTCAGCATTTTTGTTTCGGGATCAAGGAGATAAGGCCACAGGTCCAGGTAGCCCACCTTTTCCTGGGCTGCTATCTTTTTGATGGAAGAGTTCATCCGTTTAACCGTGGCGTTTATTTCTTCTGGGGAGTATACGAAGTCAGATGCCACCGGCAGAACCGAGCATAATACCGGCTCGATTCCGGCCTTATCTGCCATTCTGGTCATCAGTCTCATATTTTCCGCGCTCTTTTCCAGGTGCAGGTCCAAGGTGACAAGATCATATTG
>CAZYGL010000022.1:0-5559 GCA_964647335.1 uncultured Syntrophomonas sp.
TGAGCACGGTGTTGATTTTGACTGGATCCATACCCATGGCCAGAGCCAAATCAATTGATTTCATCACTGCGCTTAGCTTGCCCACCCGGGTGATGTAACCATATTTTTCTTCCACCAAGGAATCCAGGCTGAAATTGACCCGGTCCAAGCCAGCTCCCTGCAAATCACCAGCCATGTCTGCAAACAATACCCCGTTGGTTGTCAGGGAGATATCGTCGATACCGTCTATATCCCTTATATATTCGACCAATTGAACTACATTTCTTCTGACCAGGGGTTCGCCTCCGGTAAGCCTCACCTTGCGTATGCCAATCCCGGCCGCCACTCTGACCAATCGGGCAATCTGTTCCAGGGACAGGATGCTACCATGTCCAAGCAGATCCACACCTTCCTTGGGCATGCAGTACAGACAGCGTAAATTACAGCGGTCCGTGATTGATATCCGCATATAATTGATATTTCTCCCCTTGGTATCTAGCAACTCGCTTTCCTCCCAGTCATTCCGCAATCCCAACGGAAAACAGGTCAAAATGACCTAGAAACAACCCAGTTCACAGGCGTATATTTTTATCTTGGCTTCATTGCAGGCCTTACCGACTTCGGATGGATGTATCTCCAGTTGCTCGGCCAGCTGCCTGGCTTCCTGGCAACTGATCTTTCCCTGGGGTGCCAATGCCTTTAATTTTTCTACCAAAATTTTCTCTTCCAATCCTCTCACCTCCAAAAAATAAACGCCCAGACCAAGGGCGCAGCAATACTCGTATTTTTTCGCACTCCTTTCCCACAGGAGGTGCAACCGTTTCCCGCTACACCCTAACGTTCATTAGCCATAGCGGTGCTTTAGGCGCAATGAATCGGAGCCTATCCAATTGTTCTATTGATTATACAGTATACCTTCAAAACTTGGCAACCAGCTAGCCATGGATAGTATCCCAGTCAGAACCGGTTGATTTTTCAAAAGAAATCCCAGTTTATTGCCAATTCTGATTTCTCTGTCACTATCCAATGTACAGGCATATCGCTCCCGTGAGGGCACACGTCGGCTACTACCTGGAATTCATAACAGACCCCACAAGCAAATACCTGCGGGGTCAAGATCCTCAGAAAACGGTCATAATAGCCCTTGCCATAACCCAAGCGGTAGCCATGACCGTCAAAAACCAAACCCGGGACAATGACCGCCTCGATCAAGCCTGGATCTACTTGGGCTCCAACCGGTTCCCGTATGCCAAATACTCCTGCTTTTGTATCCTGCCAGCCCGTGAACTCCACTACTTCCAGATTGCCATCCTTACCAGTTCGCGGCAGGAAGAGTCTCTTCCCCCTCTCTTGCTGCTGGCTGATATAGGAGCTAAGATCAACTTCGTTATCGATGCTGGCAAAGGCCATGATCCGCTCTGCTTGCAGCAGAGGCGCCAACTCAAGCAATCGCCTGCAAATAGCTGCACTGTATGCGTTTACTTGCTCGGGGCTCATGGCAGCGCGCAGGTCTTTCATCCGATTTCGCATACCCTGTCTGACTTGATCGGAGTTTTCCGCCACTTAAACTGCCTCCTTTTTCGCTGCAGACCTGCGCCAAACATATATTATTATCCCCGCGGCCAGCAAGATAAGGGAATAGAATTGGGAAACAGACATGAAACCTAAAAATATGGTATTTTCCCGATAGAACTCGATGATGAAACGATACAGCGAATAAGCCAGCAGGTATAGTCCGAAAATCTGGCCGGAAAACTGCCGCCGAGGATAATACCACATCAGAGCCGCGAAAATTAAAAGATTGGTCGCCGAACTATACAGTTGGGTGGGGTAGCGGCTGAAGCTGTCCACATAGGGAAATACCATGGCACAGGCAGAATCGGTTACTCTGCCGTAACAACAGCCATTTAGATAGCATCCGACCCTGACCAGGGCATAGGACAAAGCTAGAAATGGGGCCAGGATATCTGCCATCTTCCAAAACGAATATCCCCGCCAACGGATATAAATCATGAAGGCCAGAAATCCGGCTGTAAATCCGCCATACCAAACCAAACCACTGAATCCACCGTCGGTCAAAGCGAAAAACAGGGCTGGATCAAGTATGATCTCAGGCCACTCGTACATAACCACATAAGCCAGGCGCGATCCCAACAAACCAACCAATACCAGGATGATCACCATATCCAGCACATGGTCTGGATCATAGCCCTCGGCCTTGAACCGTTTGCTCAGACCAAAGACCGAAATCAACACAGCCATTGCCAACATAAAACCCCATGAATAGACTTTTACTCGTCCCAGATTTAGTAAAATTGGATGCAACCTTATCGTTCCTTCCTCAGCGATTATCCACAGGATTAGATAACACTACTGTCCGGAGTTCTCGCTCTATAGCCTTCAAACCCCCAAATTTTGAGTCTGCAGAAATCCCGATAAATTAATTATCAACAGAGTTATGCACATTATCCACACGGCTGATCACAAGGAAAATAGGCTTGGATGTGCATTAGTATTGAGGGGCGCAAAATCGGCCTTCAGATAGTTGAAGTAGGCTTTTCCGGCAATCATGGCCGCATTATCAGTGCAGAGCGGCAAAGAAGGGTAATAGAGCCGCAAATGTAATTTATTGGCTTTTTCAGCCATTTTTTCCCTAAGAGCCAGGTTGGCAGCTACCCCGCCGGCCAGAAGTACGGTTTCTACTTCGTATTCCCGGGCGGCCCGGATGGTTTTTTCCACCAGCACCTCCACCAAAGCGGTCTGAAATTCACGCGCCAGGTCATCAGCATTGCGCTCTGGTTGCCTCTCCAACTTCTTCCATAAATTCATGGTGGCAGTCTTCAGCCCGGAAAAACTGAACTCATAATCGTCCCGGTCCAGGAATACGCGGGGCAGATGGTATAGACCCGTCCTTCCCCTGCGGGCTGCCAGTTCTATAGCCGGTCCGCCCGGGAAGCCTAATCCCAGGAAACGAGCTATTTTGTCGAATGCTTCTCCGGCTGCATCATCGCGAGTGGAACCGATCAGGTCATATTCATCTGCCGATTTCATGTAGAGCAAGCTGGTATGACCTCCTGATACAACCAGACAGATGGCCGGAAATCTGATGTCAGCGTGTTCCAAAAAATTGGCATAAATATGCCCATGGAGATGATTTACAGTTATTAAAGGTAAGTTTAGTCCATAAGCAAATGCTTTGGCGAAGGAGAGCCCTACCAATAAAGCCCCTATTAGTCCAGGCATGTTAGTTACCGCAACGGCATCAACCTGAGCAAAATTCAATCCTGCTTGTTGGAAAGCGCGATCTGCCACCAGGGCAATATTCTCGATATGCTTGCGGGAAGCTACCTCTGGTACTACTCCGCCAAATTGCTTGTGAATAGCCACCTGTGAGTTCACCACATTCGACAACACTTCACGGCCATTTTTTACAATCGCAGCTGCAGTTTCATCGCAAGATGTTTCGACTCCCAGGATATATATGTCCTGCATGAATTCTTTTCACCTTTCACCAGCCATAGTTAACCAGACGCTGGGTTAAATTAAATGTTTGATCATTACCAGGGCATCTTCGCGATTGTCCTCGTAATATTCTCTTCGCACGGATATGGGGATGTAGCCCAATTTTTTATACATATCCAGAGCGGGAGCATTGGAGGGCCGGACCTCCAGGAGGATCCGGTTGGCGCGTTTGGCGCGAGCCAGTTTCTCGAGCTCCTGCATCAATATCCTCCCCAGCCCGCGTCCGCGATATTTCTTGGCCACCGCCAAATTGGTGATATGCGACTCCTCATAAACTGTCCACATTCCTCCGAATGCGGCCAGCTCGCCTCCCCAATCGCATACCAAGTACTCTGCCCACTGATTTTTAAGTTCGTTTTCATAAGATTGGCGGGACCAGGGCATGCTGAAACTCTCATTTTCTATCACCATAAGCTGGTTCAAGTCGTGACCCGTCAGTTTTCTAACCATATACTCCTGATTCAATGGTTACAGTTCCCCCCTGCCTAACCTGGTCTCGGCTTCCGACAAACGCACATAACGGGGCCGAAGAGCCATGATGTCAGCAAATTCATGAAGCGCGGTTCTGGCTATAGCCAGGCTGGCTAAAGCCGCTGCCCTGGGCAACATCAAGTGCAGCGGGGCTTCGACCAGATAATCCCCCAGGTGCTCCTTATAAACTGAACTATAAGGAGCGTAACCGTCTCCCAATAGGGTGATGCGTTTGAAGCCCATATTTTGGGCGGTTTCAAGAGCACGGCAAGCCAATTCCTGGGGAGAACAAGCCATTTCCTCGCTCACCGCCCGGGGAAATGAGCTGCGATTGTCGTAGATCGCTGTATATACTTCTTGTTTGCGGGCATTAAGTACCGGGCAGACCAAGGTTTCACTGAAGGCAATATTGTGGGCCAGTACCTCCAGGGTTGAGATGTCTACCACTGGTATGTTGGTGGCCAAGCTCAATCCCTTTACAGCTGCCAGTCCTATGCGCAGGCCGGTAAACGAGCCAGGCCCGATGGTTACCGCCAAAGCGTCAACCTCAGCCAGGGTCCGTTCACAATCCAGCAATACCCTGTCCACCATGGGCATCAGGGTTTCGGAGTGATTTTTCTTGTAATTTACAAATTCTTCACGGATGAGTTGATTATCATCCATTAGCGCGATGCCTGCTACCGGCGTCGAACTATCAATGGCAAGTATCAACAAGCTCTTTCAACCTCTCCAGCTTATCTGTGTATTTGCGGCCCCGGCCTGATATCACTACTAGTCTTTCACGCTCATAATCATCATCAACCAAATTTATTTCCACCCACAGGGCTTCCTGAGGCATGGTGTCCAGCCCCACCTGAGGCCATTCGATCATCACGATGCCGCTCTGGCCCATGTATTCTTCCAGGCCTAGATCCGATAGGTCCCGGCTTTGCAGGCGGTAAAAATCGAAATGGTATATGGGCGGTTCAGTATTATATACATTCATCAAGGTAAATGTCGGGCTGGTTACCAATCCCCCGTAGCCCAGGGATCGGGCTACACCGCGGACCAGCACGGTTTTTCCAGCTCCCAGTTCCCCTCGCAAATATACCACATCATCAGATGATAATACAGAGCCCAGGTGGTGCCCCAATCGTAACATTTCTTCCTCGTTGTGGATCACTATTTCCATCGTACCCCTCAGTCCAGACCGCAGCACAAACGCTTGTATTCATCGCGGATAAGTTTGAAGTCCTCCCAGGCAGGCCTCTTGTAGCTCTCGTTGCGCAACAATGCGGCTGGATGATAAGTGGCTATGATCTTGATGCCATTACGAATGAACCACTGCCCCCTCACCTGGCTGATCCTGGCTTTCGGATCTATTATTGTCTGGCTGGCCAGGGCGCCCAGGCATACAATTATGCCGGGATTGATGATCCTGATCTGAGCTTCCAAATAATTACGGCACTCCTTTACCTCATCGGGGTTGGGCAGGCGGTTGCCGGGAGGTCTGCATTTTACCACATTGGTGATGTATACCTCGCTCCTACTGAAATCCGCCGCTTCCAGGATCTTGTCCAGGAGCTTCCCGGCCCGCCCTACAAAAGG
>CAZYGL010000022.1:5659-12786 GCA_964647335.1 uncultured Syntrophomonas sp.
ACCCAGGACGCATACGGTCATCATTTTCCCATCCAAATCTACGGTAAACGTATCTCCTTTATTCATGATCGTTCCTCCACAGACTTCCCTCTATCACAACTGTATCGACTTGGGAACGGAAATCAAATGGATGCCCGTCCCAAATCGTGATATCGGCAAGTTTGCCGACGGCAATACTTCCCATTTCTTGCTCTGCCCCAAGGATTTGCGCAGGCCAAATAGTTATGGCTCGCAAAGCCTGTTCCTCGCTTAGACCCTCCCTTACTGCCAGGGCCGCACATACCCTTAGGTGTTCGATGGGTATCACAGGGTGATCCGTTATGAAACAAAATTCCACGCCCTGGTCAGCCAGGCGAGCAGCATTTTTGAACGATACCGACTTCATTTCAACTTTAGCCCGGTTAACCAACAATGGCCCCAGGCAGACCGGCACCTTTCGCTTGACCAGTTCAGGTGCAACCAGGTGGGCCTCTGTACCATGCTGCAGGATCATATCAATCCCGAATTCGTCTTTAATGCGCAGGGCAGTCAGAATGTCATCTGCCCTGTGAACATGGACAAGCAAAGGCATTTCCTGATTCAAAACCCTGAATAGGGGGGAATTGCGATAGATCTCCCGGGCTTTGAGGTCCTCCTTGTCGATCAGGCTGCGGGCAGTGGCCAATGACTCCCGCAGCAGACTGGCACTGGCCATGCGTGTATTTGGGGTTTTCTTGAGTCCTCCGTACACTCTTTTGGGATTTTCGCCCAGAGCCGCTTTTAAACCCCAGGGATGGCGATACAGCATTTCTCCAGGTGTGGGGGCCAGGTGTTTGAGGAAGGCCCCCTGCCCGCCCAGGATATTGGCACTGCCTGGCATGCATAAAGTCCTGGTCACTCCTCCGCGCATTGCATCTGTAAAAGCCAGGTCCAGAAAATTTATACCGTCAGCAGCTTGCAGGTAAGGAGTGATGGGATGGCTGATCTCATTGACATCATCCCCTTCGATGCGATAGATTTCCTCCTCCAGTCCGATATGGGTATGAGCATCGATGAAACCGGGGCAGATATACTTGCCGGCCGCGTCGATAACCTGGGCCCTTTCCGGTATCTTCAGAGCTTTGCCCACTTTGTGGATCCTCTGGTCTTCTATCAATACAACTCCGTTGTTGATGCTCCCACTTCGATCCATGGTCAAAATATGACCGCCTTTGATCGCTATCATGCTATAATTTCTCCCTTACTGAAGGTCTTCCTGCCTCAAGCTCGGCTCCAAGCTGCCGCCTGAGCAGTTTACCAAAGACTATGCTGGTTTTGCTTTACTTTTGCCTCTAATATATCACGAAAGCAGGGAAAATAAAAAACAGGTTCCAATAAGAACCCGCTTCATTCTCCATATGTCATTGTGTCATTTGCCAATAGGCTGATAGTCAAATCTGCTTCAATTCCAGGCTGATGGCCAGCGCCTGGTCAACCTTTTCCATCAAGTCATCTTTCAAAACCGCTATCCTTTGCTTGAGGCGGGTTTTGTCAATCGTGCGGATCTGTTCTGCCAGGATCACCGAATCCCTTTCCATGCCATATGTGTCGGCTCTTAATTCGACATGGGTAGGCAGTTTGGCTTTGTTGATCTGCGAGGTGATGGCCAGCACTATCGTGGTTGGGCTGTACTGGTTGCCGATATCATTCTGCACTACCAAAACTGGTCTTATTCCACCTTGTTCGGAACCCACAACAGGATTGAGCTGGGCAAAATATATTTCGCCTCGTTTAATCATCTCCAGATCCACTCCGCCCTAGTTCTCAGCCACCCTTCCTGCAACTCTTCGTCCAGGTTGAATAGCTCACAAGCCAGGGTCAGATTTATCCGGGCCATTTCCAGATAACCGTTTTTCATCTGCTCGAGCAGCACTTCCCTTTTACGTTTATCAACATAAAACTGCAGCGCCTCCCGAACCAGGTCGCTGCGGTTCTTGTTTTCCAGGCAAGTAACCTGATCGACTTCGGAAAGCAACATCTCGGAAAGAGTGACAATAATGCGTTTTGAGGCCGGCATGGAAGGCACCTCCATAAAATCTCGCTCACCCCCGTATTCCCAAGTTAGCTCCCCGGGTTAATACAAGCGCAAAATCCATTTGTGCTATTATTCGATATAAGTTCTCACTATCCTGCTATGAGGAGCACAAACAATTTCATAATTTATTGTTCCCAGGGTATGAGCAAGGTCATCGGCCGTAATGCCGTCCTGCTGGGTTCCGAACAAAATAACCTCATCACCTACTTCAACTTGCTCCAAAGCGCTTACATCGAACATGCATTGGTCCATACACACCCTGCCGATTAGCGGGACTATCTGCCCCCTTATCGCTGCCCGGCCGCGGTTGGATAACAACCGGCTGTACCCGTCAGCGTAGCCGATGGGTACCGTAGCTACCTTGGTAGCCTGCTGACTCACATAGGTACGCCCGTAACTCACTGAATGTCCCGGGGGTATGCACTTTACCTGGGTGATGCGGCTTTTTAAGCGCATAGCCGGTATAAGGGATAATTTTGATTTATCGACCTCATCCGATGGGTACAAACCGTAGGTGATAATCCCCGCCCTGACCATATCGAAATGAGTTTCCGGCATCTCCATAATAGCCGCGCTATTGGCCAGATGCTTAATAGGCACCAGCAACCCTGCTTCTTCAATCCTATTGCTGAATTCCCGGAATACCTGCAACTGGTAGTAGGCAAAGCTCTTGTCGGCGTCATCAGCGGTAGCCAGGTGGCTGAACAGACCCTGGAGGATTATTCCAGGTAGCTCGGCCATCTTAACCATCATCCCAATCGATTCTTGATCTGGTCGGAGACCGATTCTCCCCATACCTGTATCGATTTTTACATGCACTTGGACTAGCCGGTTCAGTCGAACCGCAGCCTGCGAGAGAAAAAGGGCGGTCTCCATGTCGAACACGGTGACATCCACCTGATTCTCCACCATAAGGTCGGCACAATCTGCGGGAGTATAGCCTAACACCAAGACCGGGCAATCTATCCCAGCTTTTCTCAATTCCAAGGCTTCCAAAGGATTAGCCACTCCCAGGTAAGCAGCGCCTTCTTCCAGGCATACCCGGGCTACCTGCAGCATCCCATGACCGTATGCATTGGCTTTGACTACCGCCATCAATATAGTCTCAGGCGACAACAAACCCCTGATACCGGCCACATTGCTTCGTATTGCTCCCAGGTCAATCTCTGCCCAGCTCATTACCGAATTATTCATTCCTGGTTACCATCGATTTCATGATATCGTTGCGGGTGATGATCCCTATCAGTTTATTATGGCGTATGACCGGAACCCGGTTGATGCGTCGTTTCTGCATGATTTCCACCACTTGAGCCACAGGCGCATCCTCTTCCACGCAATATACCTTGGCGGTCATAGCATCCTTGACCTGAGCGGCGGTGTATTTCTTGATCTCGTTGTTGAAGCGCATCGGATTCTCCAGGAAGATGATACTGTCAAATAAGGTTACATAAAAAGGCACCTTCAATTCGCTGGCTTTGATCATCAGGTCCTTTTCGGTTATTATTCCTACCACATGCCTATTCTCATCCACCACCGGGATGCCGCTGATCTTATTGTCTACCAGCATCTGCACCACCTTGTCCACTTTGTCTTCAGGCTTCACCGTCATAACGTCCCTGGTCATAATATCTTTTGCTAACATATTCTCACCCCTCTTTTCATAAGTCATCCTTATGATCGGACCAGAATTACTCTAGATTTTGCAGCGCTTGCGGCAGGTATTCAATGAGGTCTCCAGCCACCAGAGCCTGCTGCCCTTTGAGCGAGGCAACCAGATCTCCGCACAGGCCATGGGTATAGACGCCTGCTACTGCCGCATCTTGAGGTTTCATGCCCTGGGCTATGAAACCAGTTATTATTCCTGCCAGAACATCTCCGCTGCCGGCGGTAGCCATGCCAGGATTGCCGTTAATATTAATAAACAGTTCGCCTGCCGGATTGGCAATTACAGTATTGTGTCCCTTGAGCACCAGGGTCACTCCCCACTGGACTGCGTATTTTCGGGCTATTCCCCAACGGTCGTGCTGGATCTCCTCCACAGGCAATCCTGTCAAGCGTGCCATTTCTCCCGGATGGGGTGTCAGGACCACCGGAACCTGGCGGTTCTGCAAAATAGCCACATCACCTTCCAGGGCATTCAAACCATCGGCATCAATCAAAACCGGTACCCCGGAATTTTCCAGCACATAGCGCAATATAGCATTGGCTTCCATGTACCTGGCCATCCCCGGACCGATAGCACAGACCGAGACCATTCCCAGCATGTTTTGGATGGCCGGCAGGGCATCGAGGGATATGGTGGCTTCACTGGTCTCTGGCAGAGGCCGGCTCATCACTTCCATGATCGAAGATTCTATGACCGGCACCAGCGATTCCGGCACCGCTGCTGTAACCAATCCCGCTCCGCTGCGCAATGCCGCACCAGCGGTCATGATAACCGCCCCGCTCATTCCGGCTGATCCTCCCACCACCAGCACGTGCCCGTAAGTACCTTTGTGGGAATCTGCTCTCCGGGGTTTACTATACTTCTTAACCAGGGTCGAGTCAATCAAATTAGTTTTGTATTTCCTGTCCTCAAGCAGAACGCGCGGGATGGAGATATCGCCAATAACAAGCTGGCCCACATGATCACAGCCTGGAGCCAAAACCAGACCGGCTTTGGGCAAAGCCAAGGTCACTGTGTAGTCGGCTCGTATCGCTTGGCCATGCACTCTGCCAGTGTCAGCTTCCACCCCGGAAGGGATATCGACCGCTATGGTGGGAATACGACATTTGTTGATCGTCTCCACTATCCAGGTTTCATACTCGTTTAATTGGCCCCGGAAACCGGTTCCATAGATTGCATCCACGACTATATCCGCCCTGGTCAAGGCCATTGCCAAAACTATTCCGTCAGCTTCATTCTGCAGGGGAGATATCTTAATCCCCATGCGTTCCAGAATGGCATAATTGGCAGCCGCATCCGGGGTTAAAGCAGCGCTTTCCGCCAACAGGAAACAATCGGCTCTGGCTCCGGCGTTATGAAGGTGGCGGGCCAGCACCAGGCCATCCCCGCCATTATTGCCCTTTCCAGCTAATATTACTATCCTGGAGCCGGCTAAATTGGGAACTAGTTCTTTGACCAGTTCGAACACCCTCAAACCGGCGTTCTCCATCAATACCAGGCTGGATATGAAATATTCTTCGCTGGCCCGGCGATCTATATCGCGCATCTCCTCGGCCTTAAGCAGTTTCATGCCATCACCCCTTTTTGGCTATTACCACAGCTACAGCCTGCTCCCGGGTATGGGACAGGCTCAACTCGATTTGGGAAATACCAGCAGCCCTCGATTTTTCCAGGGCATTGCCATGCAGAGCCCAACCCGGCCGGCCTTCTGAGTCTACCACTACCTCGGTATCATGAAAACGAATCCCAACGATGAACACCTGGTCCAGCTTGCGCAGGGCTTCCCGGGCCGCGAAGCGGGCTGCCAGGGAGGGAAAAGGATCCTTTTTGGCGAAACAATAATCGATTTCCCGATCCGTAAAAACACGGTGCAACAAACGAGGAGTCCTGGCTACTGCTTTGCGGAGCCGATCAATATCCACGATGTCTATACCGATCAACCTGTTATCCTTGTCTGACAAACCAGTCTGCCTCCCAACAGAATCTAAATCGGCCGGGCATCTTTAATGCTCCTGTCCAAGATCGGCTGTTTCTATATTATAATACGATGACTTTGTTTGCCTGCATCATTGCTTCGACCATGGCATACATATTCCCCACCCGACCGACTTCCAGCCTGTCAAGCAAGCCGTAGAATTCCAGACATGTTCCGCAGGAGACAATGTCTGTCCCGTTTCGTTCCAACTGTTTCAGACAGGTGATAAGTTGGGATCCCGCGGTGGTCAGCAAGACAGCGCTGTTTAACAACAGCAGGCTTTTCAGCTCAACATCCATCTGGGTAAGGGTATATAAGAAGCTTTGCATAAGAACGGAACCCAGAGAATCGTTTCCATCTCCCAGGATGTTGCTTTTTATGAGTATGACAGTGCTGCCTTGAACATTTTCCTTTTGTACCCGCACGGTTTCTTTGACAATATCAATAAAGAATGAGCCTTCCTGCTCTTCAACCGAACTACCAAGACGCTTGGCCTCAACCAGGCGTTGAATGCCTTCCAGGGCTGCCGGGTCGTCAACAATCGCCAAAACTCTAGTAATATCGGGAAGGGCGAGCAGATTTTCGGTCATCATTTCGGGCTGGGGACAGGCAAGTCCGCGAGCATCAAATCTGTGTCTCATAACATCGTTCATCTCCCCTGCACTGCTTTCAGGTTCATTCTAACATAATCCCATTTATTAACACCAGCCCGGTACTGCCGGCGACAACCAGCGGCAAATTTCAGAATTTTTGCTGGAAATATGCCCGGTATATGTACTATAATGTCTACTAATATGACTGGTCTGACCATCAGGACAGCAGACGGCCAGAGGGCTCGAGCATACCCGTCAGGAATTTTCGGGCTGCCGAGGGAAGGAAACACCGGATCTTTGGCAGTCTGCGGGACACCTTGATCTCTGGCAACACCAACACCATAGAAGATTGGAGGAACAAAATGTTAGAACTAAGAATCAACGGCTTTGGCGGTCAGGGCTCGGTTACCCTGGCTCACTTGTTGGCGCAGGCTGCGCTGGAAAACGGTGAGCAAGGACAGGCCCTGCCTTTCTTCGGAGTGGAACGCCGCGGAGCGCCGGTGCGGGCTGCAGTGCGCATGGCCCCCACCACTATTCATGCGCACAGTCAGTGCGAACTGCCCGATTATTTGGTGGTTATGAGCGAGAAGCTGACTGAAGCGGCGGTTAGAGAGGGAATTACCAAGAATGGTACTGTTATCATCAATGCCCCTTACGCCATGGCTGTAGCGACACACCCTACCTGGCAGATAGATGCGGAAGCCATCGCCCGTGAAGCCGATTTGTTTTCGGCTGACGGACCTAATATCAATATTCCTTTGTTTGGCGCAGTGTGCCGGGTTTTGAACATCCCGCAGCATGTTATGGAACAAACCATCATGAACAAATGGCCGGGCGAAA
>CAZYGL010000023.1:0-12518 GCA_964647335.1 uncultured Syntrophomonas sp.
TGCCTTCCTTGAAACCGTCTGTATTGGCGTTGGCAATGTTATTAGCAGTAAGATCGATTTTTTGCTGTAAGGTGTTCAGGCCGTTATTAGAGCAGTAAATTCCTCGCATCATTTCTATCCCCCCTGTTTGTTTTCATTAAACCGGTTGGTATTCCCGGGATAATTTTTCGCGGACGACTGCAATAGCCATGGTTTTTAACTGGGATACCCTCGGCACCCCGATGTTAAGAACAGCTGCAATTTCCTTTAAAGTCAACTCCTCATAATAATACAGTGTTAAGACCTGACGCTGCCGGGTTTCCAGGCCTGCGATTGCCTCGCTCAACAACCGGACCTGCTCCTCTTGGATAATGCATTCATCTGGCGAATTCTCAACGGGTTCAGCTAATGTATCCATCAGTTTTATATCATTTAGCCCCAGGGTTTGTTCTAGTGAGATGGAGGCCATAAGCTGGAAAGAACGCAGTGCTTCTTCCACATCGGACCTTTCCATCTCAACCATATTGACTATCTGTTCAGTGGAGGCTTCCTGACCACTGGCTGTGGATATCTCTTCCATAGCCCTGGTTATCTTTTGCACCTTTTGCCAACAGTTGCGGGATAATGGCGAGTCCCGCCGCAATGCATCCAATATCGCCCCTTGTATCCTTTTGGCAGCAAAAGTGGCAAACTGAATACCTTCCTCTGGCCGGAATCGTTTAACCGCCTCCAGCAGACCCAGGACCCCATAACCGATCATATCGTCTTTGTCCCAGAAATCTGGGATGCTGACATCCATTCGATCCACGATCGATTTTACCAGGGGCAGGTAATGCTGAGGTTCTATGGTGGCATTGCTGTTAATCATTTATAAATCATCCCTGCTGATCTGAATGTATTTTCTCATAGTATGAAAAAGGTGTTTCATGATCAGATCCTGCTGCAGTTCTGTGACATGTTCAAATCGCACTCCAATCCGGAAAAACTTATCGTGAGGATCGTTCCTAACCACAGTCCCCAGCATTTTAACAGTTATGCTGGCATTCTTCATCTCCAGGGGCAGGGCGAAGACCATATACGTGCCCAGGGTGAATTCATGATTAGATAAGAAACTTAAACCTACTCCGCTTAAGTCAATCAGTGAGGCCTCGCGTGTGGGTTCGATCTTTTTCCATTGTTTGACGTCCTCGGAGTCGATAATATCAAAATTAATTGCAAGATGAGATTTCATTCGCACAAAATTACGCCGGTCCGAGGTGGTAAGCTTTTGCGGTTTTTTCAGTTCCAAATAGGTGTAGCCATTCTGCACTTGCTCGCCCAGTACCATGGAATCGAACGAACAGCGTGCATCATCCAATGCCGCCCATACGACTACCTCCCGGCCTACCGGTGAGATTATGTCCTGATCAATATAAGCTGGGGCGGAAATCAAAAAGGAATCCAGACTGCTGCTATGGACCTTAGCGTCCCAGACCAATTCTTCCTCACCCTGACCACCTAACGAAATTTCCAAATGGGCACCAGGTCTTAATATTCTATCCAAGTTCATTTCGCTGCCTCACCTCCATAGATTAATTACCCTCTGGGCGAAGTTCTGGGCACTACTGTTGAAGCCGAGTTTATTTTCAATAATATTTTCGGCAATCCTCATAACACAAAAGGTGGTTTGGCCATGGGGATACTTAATGATATAGGGGATCATCTCTTTAATGGACTTTTTAACATTGGTATCTGCATAAATTGCACCCAACCTACTGATATCTATATCCAAGTAGGTTTTAGCCACAACCTCGATTTTTCGGGCTGCTTCCTCGGCTTCCTGAACATTGCTGGCCATGTTGACTACCAGGTACACCTTTTTATGGAGTTTAAAGCGCGACATAATCTTGATAATTCCATAACCGTCAGCTATCGAGGTCGGCTCCGGAGTAACTACAATGATCACATCATCCGCTGAGGCAATAAATCCTAATACTGTCTTGGATATTCCGGCCCCAGTGTCAACCAGTATGTAATCCATGTCGCGGCCATACAATTCCAATTCCTTCATTATGGCTTCGCGGCGGATGCGCTGGATTTCATCAGCTTCAAATATGCCTGAACAGCCCGGAACAATTTTTACTCCTTCCCAGCCTTCGAGCGCTATATCGCTGATCCTCCTGCGCCCCTGCATTACATCGTGCAGGGTATGGCGGGGGGTAAGACCCATCATTATATCGACATTAGCCATGCCCAGGTCCGCATCCAGAATCATGACTTTCTTGCCTTTTTTTGCCAGCGCAATGGACAGGTTGACGGTCAGGCTGGTCTTACCTACCCCGCCTTTACCGCTGGCCACCGCAATAATTTTAGTGTTTTCAGCAGCCGACCACAGATTCTTCTTGGTGGTGCTTTTAAATAGATCCCTCAGTCTGTCCGCTTGATTTGCCATTACAATCCCAACCCCCTTAACACATAGCCGGCTAACATGGTTGGATTGGCTTCTTCGATATCATCCGGTACATCCTGACCGTTAGTAAGGTAGGTGATCGGCAGCTGTCCGTAATGGGCAGCGTTGACCAGAGACCCCGGAGCAATTGTCTCATCAATTTTGGTAATGATCATATGCGAATAGTCAGCCACTTTGTAATCGTTAATGATCTTTTGCATGTCCTGGTTTTTAGTCGTTGCGTTGATAACCAGGCAAACTTCGACTTTTTCCAAAACATCCAAAAAGGCTTTCAGTTCTCCCAATTGGTAACGGTTGTGAGAAGGACGCCCGGTTGTATCAATCAGCAGCAGGTCTTTATCGCTGTTTCTGTCCACTGCTTTTCTCAGTTCCTCAGGCACCATCACTACATCCACTGAAGCCCCGATAATCTCCCCATAGATTTTCATCTGTTCGACGGCTCCCACCCTGTAAGTATCGATAGTAATAAATCCAATGCTAAAACTGTTTAGGAGTGAATAGATGGCTCCTATCTTGGCCAAGGTCGTGGTTTTGCCCACTCCAGTGGGTCCTATGAAAGCCATTGCTTTAGTCTCGCGCTTACGCGGTATTACCGGTTTAAAAAACGCTTCCAACCGGGCCTGCAGTTCGGCCCGCATCGAATTTTCGTCTCCGGAGAAATCCAGGTCGGTCAGCAGAATCTCTATAACCTCCGGATCAAGCTCTATTGATCTCATCTTCTGCCGGAGTCCTGATTCCGGCGCAGGAACTGCCATAGAACCACTACCTTGATCCATGGGCATTATCATGTTGGGAGTAAATTTAGCCAGAACCTGCTTGATTTGCCCAATCTCCTGTTTCATCTGATCGATTTCGCTTTGTTCCAACACCGCAGTTACTTCCAGCCGTGCGCGTTTAAACCAACCTTTGGGCCCCTTTTCCTTGACTCGGTGGCTGCTGACGATGATCGCCTCTGAACCCAGATCCTGCTTTATCAATATCAAGGCTTCATGCATATCTTTGACTAAATAGCGTTTAATGTTCACCCGCGGTCACCGCCCCCCGAATATCGACTTCCAGGTCGGAAGCCAGCTCATTGACAGCCAACAGCACAACATTGGGTTTGAACCTCTCGATCAGCCTCCTGAACGGTAGCCTGATTTTCGACGAACACAGAATGATTAGCGGCAGACCCAACAAAGTGAATTGTCTCTCCAGCTTTTCCAGTTGGTCGAAAACCACTTGGGTCATCTCCGGTGAAATGCCAGGATACACTCCCTGAGAGGTATTCTGCAGTGATTCCACCAGTTTACTCTCCAGGCTGGGATCCACAGTGACTATCGTAATCCGCCCATCACGGGAAAACTGTTTACTGATACTCCGCGTAAGGGCCTGGCGCGTGCACTCAATCAGGTAATCCGGATTTTTGGAAATGCGAGCCCCGTCCGCCATTGCTTCCAATATAGTGTCCAGGTCCCGTATGGAAATTTTTTCTCTGAGCAGATTTTGCAGGACCTTCTGTACCTCTCCTACCGACAGTTGAGCGACCAGTTCACTTACCAGAACCTCATTACTCTGTTTAACCATGTCCAGGAGGTCCTGCACATCCTGGCGAGCCAGAATCTCATGAGCATAAGTCTTGATAAATTCGGTTAGATGAGTAATCAAAACGGTGGAAGCATCCACTACCGTAAACGATTCCAACTCTGCCTTGCCTTTTTGGTCCTCCCTGATCCACCACGCTGGCAAACCGAATGCCGGTTCCACCGTTCTTATTCCATCAAAAGTCACTTCACTGTCATCGGGATTCATAGCCAGGTAATAATTAGCCATCAATTCTCCACCAGTGATTTCAATCCCATGGATTTTAAACCTGTAGGCATTGGGATTCAATTGCAGGTTGTCCCGGATCCGGATGGGGCGTACAAAAATACCCATCTCAGTCGCGCACTGCCTCCGGACAGCCCCCAACCTGGCTAAAAGATCACCGCCACTAGATTCGTCAATAAGACCGATCAGGTTGTAGCCGATCTCAATCTCCAGGGGATCGACCCTGAATAATCCCAAAATGTTCTCAGGTTCGCGGGATTCAGGCTTACCTGCCTGCCTGGTTTGTTGCACGGTTTCTTTTTGTTTCTCCTCCTTGTCCAGGGCATAAGCTGCGTATCCGGTTCCTGCTGACAGGATAATAAAAGGCAGAAATGGCAATCCCGGCATGATGGCTAAAACCAGCAGGATAACCGATGCCAATCCAATTGCCCGGGGAAAGCGTCCGATTTGACCACTCAAATCGAATCCGAAGCTATGCCCCGTCTGGGCCCGGGTCACCAGAATTCCAGTAGCGGTTGAGGTCAGTAATGCTGGTATCTGGGCTACCAGGCCTTCACCAACGGTCAAAAGGGTATAAGTCTGGAGTGCTTCGTTTATAGGCATCCCCTTCTGCCAGGTGCCGATGATGATGCCACCGATAATATTGATCAAAGCAATGCCAATCCCAGCTATGGCATCCCCTCGGACGAATTTACTGGCTCCGTCCATGGACCCGTAGAAACTAGCCTCCCGCTGCAGCTTAAGCCGCTCTTGCTTGGCCTCCTGCTCGGTAATCAAACCTGCCCCCAAGTCGGCATCAATACTCATTTGTTTGCCGGGCATAGCATCCAGGGTAAAACGGGCTGATACTTCAGCCGTCCTGCCGGCACCGTTGGTGATGACTACAAACTGAACCAGGGTGATAATCAGAAATATTATCGCCCCCACCACATAGTTGCCGCCAACCACAAAATAACCGAAGGATTCAATTATCTCGCCCGCATAGGCATCATTCAGTATACATCGGGTGGCAGAGATATCCAGTGCCAGTCGGAATAGGGTCACCACCAACAATAGAGTCGGAAAAACCGAGATCTGCAGAGGTTCGGAAATAAACAGACTCATTAACATCATTATTATGCCCGTGGCCAGGCTGCAAGCCAACAGCACATCCAGTATCCCTGTGGGCATCGGGATTATTATTATACCCACAATAGCCACAATCAACCCGGCCACCAGCACATCGCTGTTGCCTCTTAACTTTATTTCGTTTAGCCATTCCCGATTTAACGGTCTAGCCATGCTTTACTCCTCTATTACGGTTTTGGTGATAAATGGCGGCCAAAACTGCGGCAACTGCCTGGTATAACTCCACTGGAACATAATCTCCCACCTCAGTGCTGGCGTATAGCGAATGAGCCAAGGGTTTGTCCTCTATGACCGGCACCCGGTGTTCATAGGCAACCTCTTTAATCTTCTGGGCTATATAACCTGCACCCTTGGCTATCACCTCGGGTGCATCCATGGTGTTTTCATCATATCCCAGCGCTATCGCCATATGGGTTGGATTGGTAATTACCACCGTGGCTTCCGGAACCTTCTGTATCGTCCGGCGCATAGCCATCAAGCGCTGCTTCTGCCTTAAACGCGATTTGATTAATGGATCCCCTTCAGTCTGTTTCATTTCCATTCTCAATTCGGTCTTGGACATTCTCTGGTCCCTGTTGAACTGCCACTTCTGATAAGCGAAATCCAAAACCGCAATTATCAGAAAGACCATCCCTGCCAGGAAACAAATCCTGAACAAAGTCTGACTGAAATACTCTATCAGGGAGCCATTGCTCATATTGGGCACCAGGAGAAAATTATGAAACTCTTTCTTTCCCAAGTTATAGATTACGGTCCCGATTACAGTTATCTTGAGCAATGTTTTTACTATTTCAAATAGGGCTCGTTTGGAAAAGATCCGTTTAAAGCCCTCTATTGGATTAATATGGCTCAGCTTAGGGGTCAAAGCTTCTCCGGTAAAGATAAAACCAACCTGCAGGTAGTTGGCTAGGAGCCCAAATACCAAGGCCACTCCCAGAATTGGTCCTAGGATTCTAAAACATACCACCAACAGAGTCCGGTAAAGGTCAACCACAGCATCAACGTCAAGGGTTGCGATCGTTGCCAGGTCGAACACCTGGTAGATAAGTCCCATGGTCTGCGAACCTAGATATCCACGCAGGGCAAAAACCGTAGCTATTACCGCACAGGCAACCATTGCAGCATTCAAGTCAGCACTTTTCGCTACCTGTCCCTTCTTGCGGGCTTGCTGTTTTTTATGAGGCGTAGCTGGCTCTGTCTTCTCCTCCGTCTCCGCCATAAGCAGCCAGGGGTACTGAATTGAAGCGAGATTTCCCGGAACAGTTACCAGACGCCTCTGCAAGTCAAGACAACCGAACCTCCAAAACACGAATGATGCCAGCAAACCAGCCATGAGTAGGTTGTCTGCTGCGCCTGAACTCATCATTACCTGGCCAAACCCATCATAATTGTCATATTGCGTTCCATTTCCGCGATGATATGGTTTACAAAAACTACCATCAATGGCATTATGGCAACCATGGTGACCAGCCCGAATGCGGTTTTCAGGGGAAAACTCAAAATAAAAACATTCAGCTGCGGCACCGATCGGGCCATGATCCCCAGGGCCAGATCACAAAACAGGAAAACCACCATAAATGGCGCTGCGATGCGTACTCCCAGGGAAAACATTTCGATAAAAACCTTCACTATTGCGATTACGAAACCGGTATCAAACGCCGCTGCAGTTATCGGGATGAGCGAGAAACTGTAGGATATGCCCATCAGCAGCATATGATGCCCGTTAACAGCCAAAAACAGCAGAATCTGAACCAGGTAAACAAACTGGCCAATCAATGTGTTATTTGACTGGCTTTCCGGGTCCAGAAGAGTGGCCATGGCAAAACCCATCTGCCAGTCCACCAGGCCGCCGGCGATTCTGACCGCAGTGAAGGTCAATGCAGCCGCATAACCCAGTACTAAACCCACTATTACTTCTTTCAGTAACCAAAAAGAATATGCCAGCATATCCACCGGTACGTTCTCCAGGCTCGGCAGAGTAGGCATTATCAGCAGAGTCAGAAGAGCTCCCATTCCTACTTTCAATAGGTTGGGAGTAGTACGAGTCGAGAAAAACGGAGCCGATACCATAAATGAGGTCAGGCGGGCAAAGACCAACAGAACCCATGGGATATTGTCTAAAAATTGCATGCTTCCTCCTAACCGATTACACCGCTAAGATTAGAAAAAATATTAGTAGCGAAAT
The DNA here is from genome assembly GCA_964647335.1 of uncultured Syntrophomonas sp. GTDB lineage: Bacteria > Bacillota > Syntrophomonadia > Syntrophomonadales > Syntrophomonadaceae > PHAA01. The sequence continues at coordinate 7,551 of CAZYGL010000023.1, forward strand.
TCATCAACAACCTCAGCATCCAGGGGCCAAAAAACAACAAAGACAGAAATACCGCTACTATTTTAGGAACAAATGTCAAGGTCTGCTCTTGCACCTGAGTCACAGCCTGGAAAATACTAATGACCAAACCCACTAGTAGCGCTATACCTAAGGGGGGCAGTGCTAACAGGAGCGAAGTCAAGATAGTATCACGAGCAATGGTCAGAACCATTTCGGGGGTCAAGCTCTACTCACATCCTTTATGGCAAATATTCAACGGAAGCTTTCCATTAATGACTTGACCACCAGGTACCAGCCATCGGTCACCACAAACAACAGTACCTTAAAAGGCAGCGATATCATCACAGGCGACACCATGAACATGCCCATTGACATTAAGGTGCTGGCTACCACAATGTCAATGACGAGAAACGGCAGGAAAATATAGAAGCCCATCTGAAAAGCTGTCTTTAGCTCACTGATGGCAAAGGCCGGAATCAAGGTACTCATGGCAACCTCGTCCTGGCTGGCAGGTGGCTCTGCTTGGCTCATGTTGATAAACAACAGCAGGTCTTTTTCCCGGGTTTGCTTCAGCATAAATTCTCTCAGCGGTCCGGAAGCTCGGTTCATAAATTCGGTCTGTCCGATCTGGTTGGCCGAATATGGCACTATGGCCTGCTGGTTAATCTGCTGGTAAGTGGGGTACATGGTAAAAAAAGTCAAGAACAGTGCCAATCCGATTAGGATCTGGTTGGGCGGCAGCTGTTGGGTGCCAAGGGCGCTGCGCACAAACGATAAAACAATCACGATCCGGGTAAAGGAAGTCATCATCACCAGGAAGGCTGGGGCCAGGCTTAAAACCGTCAGCAAAGTCAATAGTTTCAAGGTGTCAACCACTTCGCCTGGATTATCAGTGTTTGTGACCTTCAAGTCCACTGATGGCAGTGGAGCTGCTGATACGGAACCCGTGTGGATGGACCATAAAACCAGCACCAAAGTGGCCGCTAATCCAGATAAGCCCAAAGCCTTATACTTCATGCTTTTTGCCTCTTCCTGCAAAGAAACGCTTCCAGCTTTCATTAAACAGAAGCTGTATTTCCGGGCTCTCTGCCGGTTGGTAATTCGCCATTGGTTTGATCACGATTACCTCGCTGTCGGTAGCACTGACCAGCAGATATTCCCCTTCAACTTTTACGATACTGATAGAGGCCTTTGGAGTCAGGCTGACCTGTTCCATAATGCGCAGATTTCCGCGGCTGCGGGGATACTGCTTGGCCAAGCCATACTTGATGAACAAAAATGCTGCCAGGCAAATAAACGACATACTAATAACGACCCGAACGATTGCTTCCCACAAGTTCCATTCCAAGCTATTTTGCACCTCTGTCCGAAAAATTTTCATCGCCTTTAAAGGATGCAATTCTGATCCCCAGCGAGTCCTTCAGCACCAGAACCTCCGCATAAGCTAGCCAGACATTGTTGACCTTAAGGTCCACCATATCGCCAGCCAGGCGGTTCAGGGCAATAACTTTATCCGGCTGCAGAGCCAGTACTTCCCTGAGATTAATAGAAGTACAGCCCAGTTCAACCTGCATTTCCACTTCGACCTCCTGCAGACAGCTTATGTCCGAAGATTTCTGATCGGTCGCCTGCGGCAATAAAGGCGAGAAATAAGCTTTCTTTACATCCTGCTGCGGATTCCTTGGATTCGCTGAGCTTCCCAGATTAATCATGGCTTTGATTTGTTCTTCGGTTAAATTCCTTATACTCATTGTCCCACCCTTACTGAACTAGCAGTTCCTCGAAATAGAGCCCGGTTATTTGGCCCTTGTGCAAACGCGAATTTATTTCGGTCTGCAAAGCCTGTTTGATTTGGTCCAACTCCTGGCCTTCCTGCAGCTGGTATGCGTAAGTGGAACGCAAAACCTGCAGAACACCGTCCTTAACCTTATACATAGACGTATCCAGTTCTTCTTTCAATTTGTGATCAGTGTATTCGAGTGTAATAGTGGTCCTAAGATAACGCTTTCCGCCCGTGTCAGCCAAATTGACAGTCATGCTGGGCAGGGTTACATATTGACGGTTTTTGGCAGCTACCTCTGCAGGATCCCGGTTTAGATACCAATATGTACCGCCACCCGCTATGCCCGACAAGATGATAACCAGTAAAATACCGATCAAATATTTCCTTTTGTTTGATGGAGACTTTTTTTCTTCTTCAGTTGAAGCCATGACTAAATCTGCTCCTTGTTGTAGGTTTTGAACTTCAATGCGGAAGAGGCCTTTTACCAGCCTCACTCAGGTTGGGAACCGACCCTTCCGCATCCTTCAGTCTATCGTTTTATGTTGAGCAATTCTTGCAGCATTTCGTCAGCTGTACGAATCGTCCTGGAATTGGCCTGGTAGCCTCTTTCGGTTATGATCATATCCACCATTTCCTGGGCCAAGTCAACGTTGGACATCTCCAGAGCTCCCGAAATCAGTGTACCGGAATTCACTCCAGGAGTAGTATTGACTGCGGCTCCGGAGGCATCACTGGCGATGTACATATTCTCCCCCGCTTTGGTTAGTCCCTGGGAATTTGCAAAAGTCGCAAGGCCCAATTTGGATCCATAGGTTGCAGGGTTTCCACTGGTATCAATATAACTTATGGTTCCATCTGTCCCGATACTGACTGAGCTGCCGGCGATGTTTATTGGGCTGCCACCGTCGTCGCATACCAGCATGCCATTGGCAGAACTCACCAGATTTCCGCTGTTATCCAGGGTAAAAGCTCCAGCCCGGCTGTAAAATAGGTTCGAGCCCTCCTGGAGAATAAAAAAACCTTCTCCTTGGATCATCACATCGGTTGCATTGCCGGTAGTAGCCGCTGCTCCCTGAGTATGCGTATTGTTGATGCCGCCGATCATGACTCCCAATCCAATATTCTGGGCGGCAATTCCCCCTGTGGTGCTGGCAGCGCCAGCCTGAGCTCCGGAAATAGTCTGGCTGAGCATATCTTGAAAGGTTACTTGACCTTTCTTGAAACCGACTGTATTGACGTTGGAGATATTGTTGGCGATCACATCCATTTTGATTTGATTGACCTGTAGACCTGAAACTCCTGAATATAGAGCACGCATCATAATTAATAACCTCCCTATTTTTGTTGTATTCAGTGCAGAACCTGGCTGAAATCATCGCCAGATTACAGGCTTCCTCAGAGAGGTCCGGCCTTATACTATTACTGCACTGTCGATATTAGTGAAAACATTGTCTTTCATTCTCGGGCCATCTATCACAGTGATGACGGTCCGGTTAACCACATTGACTATAAAAGCCATATCGTCCATTACTATGCATGAATCCCGGGATCCTTTTGTTTCAGCTCTCTTCACGGCGTCCTTGAGCTTGCCTACTTGTTCAGAATTTAAACTAATTTCATTCTGTTCCAATCGTTTCAAACAGTGGCTGCTGAACTGCAGCTCGCCGGGTTGTAAATTCTTAGCCAGGATCTCCTTAAAAGCCGGGCCGGTATTTCCCTCTCGCTTGGATTCTGGTCTGCTGGCCGGCGGTTCAGGTACTGGGGCTACTGGATAATACTGATTGATTCTATTCAACGCTGCTCACTTCCTCAAGGAAAGACCTTTCGGCCAGGCTGATTCCAGTGATAGAACTGACCGGCAACTTTCCTCCGCCGACCAATGCATATGGAACAGAATCTTCAATGAAGACTGACTCGACCAAACCTTCAATTTCGTTGCCATCAACCTCAGCCGTTACCTGTTTACCGATTAAGGCAGCTGCCTGGGTAATCAGCATAGATTGGGCACTTTGAGCCTGGCCGGTCATAAACTGCTGCATTGAATCGTCTATAGACTGCAGGGAAGAATTCATGTTCTGCATCTGTTCCAGACTGCTGAACTGGGCCAATTGGGCGATAAATTCCTTGTTATCGAGCGGATCCAGGGGATCCTGGTTTTGCAGTTCCGTTGCCAGTAGTTTGAGAAAATCATACTTGTTCAATTCGCTGCTTGCCGCATCTGTGGTGCTGACATTACTGCTGTTATATACTGTTGGATTGACTGGGCCAACTGTTGCCATCTGCTTACCTCCTTTACGCTAAAATATTTAATCCTGATTTGATTCTCCAATTGCCGGCTGTTTCACAACCGATATCTGCTTCTGTAAGCGGCAAGTCTGACTTGACTTTCGAGCGATCCCCCTTTTCACTGTTGTTGGTCGATTGATCCCTGCTTTCCCGGTAGCCCAGGTTGACTTCCATTTGCTGCAGATTGATACCCTGCTGTTCCAGGTAACTGCGCATCCCAGCCAGATTGCTATTGAGCATATTGGCGGTTTCGCTGTTTTGGGCGGCGATGCTGATGGTTATCGCTCCTTCTTTTGACTCCACCAGGATATTGACCTTGCCCATGATTTCAGGTCTGAGTTGAACCTCGACAAGGGAGGGAGCAGTTTTGATCTGCTTCACCATCTGTTCAAGGAGAATGTCCTTCTGGCTCTGGCTAAAAACATAAGGTCGATCTTCAATAGCATTTTTAGGAGGGAGATCTATTTCCAACCTATTTGTTTCGCCAGTCATGCCTTGAAAGGTACCCAGCTCAGTTTTCACACCGGTGGACTTGTTTTCCGGCACCATTTTGGTCAGATCTTTATTCAGTTCAGTCTCGGATTCACCTCCTCCAGAGTCTTGCTTCTCCCTTTCATTGATCTGTTTCGGATGGTTTACTTTGGTTCTGCCCTGATTTTCATCTGATCCGGTTGTTGATAGTCCATTGGCCAGTTTGAAAGTCGGCCTTGGCATATTGGTCTCGCATCCTGCACCGGCATTTTCCATCGCATTCAAACCATTATCCGCGCCTGTTGTGGGGATACCCTTCACTTTACCCGAATCACCCTGATCAGGTTTCAGCTGCTGGTTGAATACCAGATCGGGATTGGCTGGAGTCTTTAGGCTGGCTGAATTGGCGTGCTTCATAGCCTGCCTTT
>CAZYGL010000024.1:0-11846 GCA_964647335.1 uncultured Syntrophomonas sp.
TTGCCTGCCGCTGTATAACATTATTGACTTTAATCAGTCAGTATGCAAGGAAATATTTTCATATCCAGCGGCTCAGATTTTCCTGGATGAACTCGATCACCCGTGCATGCTCATTTTTGCCGCTGCCCTGCACCTCCATCGCGTCTCCGAAAGAAATGAAAATCGGTTTGTCGCGGTTAACCGGACCGAAATCCTTTATCCACCTGCCATTGCCCCAGAAATCAGTTTTGATGGCTACAGGAATGACTTTGACTTTGGCTGCTCGGGCCAGCTTGATTCCCAGGGTGTTGAAGTTCTCGGGCTCAAATACTGTGGTTCGTGTGCTTTGCGGAAAAACTATAATCGACCTGCCTGCGGCTAAAATGGCCTGGCCTTGTTCCATCACCGTCTTGAAATCCTCTCTTGGATTGTCCCGGCTGACGACGATCGGATCCCGGGAACGCATGATCGGCCCGAAAAAGGAGTTTTTGACCAGGCTTTCCTTCACCACATAGGTGAGATCTCGATAGGGTTGGATCAAACAAGGAAACACGAAGGTTTCCAGAGTGCTCATATGGTTGCTGACAAATACCGCCGGTGCGGATGAAGCAGCAACGTTATCAAGCCCCTGGATGTGAAACCTTCCCCCACAGCCCTCGATCAATTCGAAAACCTTGTAGGATGAATCCACCCAGGATTCGTTCCCGTAATCACCTGTATTGCACACGATCCGGGCCTGGTTGATAATGTTGAGTATGCCGGCTACAAAGTAAGTCCGGGTCCCCAGGGCTAGTTTATCCATCAGCAAACGTGGAGTATCTTCTGGTGTGTTATAGGAAGCCCCCTGGATCACTGGCTGCAAATTGCTCACATCCTTAAAATTGAGTTGGGCTGCCTGCCCTAGTGGACGATTTTGAAGCGCTTGATCTTCCTGGTTGTAGTTTTGTCGAACTCCACCGTTCTGACTGTTGTCTGCCCGATCTTTTTATAGTAAGGCAGTCCGGCATTGATGGACTTGATCTCAGCCTCTAAATACTTTTCAGGATTAGTAATACCGTGGGAATCTATAAATTGCTTATCCAGGAATACCTCGGCAAAAAGCATAGGTTCCGTCTTGCCAGCAACAGTTTGTCCATGGACGATCACTTCTTTGACCAGGGGGATGTTCATGATAAGCATTTCTAATTCTTCGGGATAAATGTTGATGCCGCTGCTTAATTTGATCATATTCTTGATGCGGCCGGTTATATACACGAAGCCCTCGGCGTCGATGCGCCCTATGTCTCCGGTACGCAGCCAGCCCCCGGTCATGGTGGCGGCAGTTGCCTGAGGATTGTTGTAATAACCCAGCATTACATTGGGCCCCTTGACCAAGAGTTCCCCTTCACCATTGGCATCCGGGTTGTCTATCATGACCTGGCAGCCGGGCAGGACCAAACCTATGCTGTCATCACGGTAATAATCGTTTCGGTTGGCAGTGACAATTGGGGCACATTCCGTCAAGCCATAGCCATTCAGCACCTGAATGCCGAAATCCCTAAATCCTTTCACATACTTGGCATCCAGAGGTGCTCCTCCGCAGATAACCAGACGCAGCCGACCGCCAAAGCCTTCCAGCACAGCACCAAATAGCCTGCGGCGCAAATCGATTCCCAAAACCTGCGATAATCTGCCGATCACTAATAACATTTTCAACAATGCACTTTTACGCTGTTTTGCAGCCTGCTCCCAGATCCGTTTGTACATTGTCTCCAAGTACAAGGGTACCAGGCACATCTGGGTAGGTTTGTAGAACATCATGTCCCGGGTCACATTCTTGAGGCTGCTGTTGATACCGATGCGTGAACCTATATGCAGCATGCATAAAACCCCTGCGGTCCAGCCGAAAGTATGGTGCAGAGGCAGCACCAGGACCGAATTTTCGAAGGCTGTCGTATGTTGAGCGGTCGCCACCACATTGCTGGCTATATTCCACTGGGACAGCATTACTCCCTTGCTTACCCCGGTAGTGCCAGATGTATATATAATAGCTGCTAAGCGGTCATTCTCGATGGGATTGTCTATGAAGGACCTGTCTCCTTCGGCTAAGGCTTTTCTCCCCATCTCCAGCAGCCCTAGGAAGGACAAGACCTTGTCCGTATCCTGGACAGCACCCATGTTGATCAACTTGTCCAGTTGATCGATCTCAGCATCGAGCTCTCCTATAGTCGCGGCGAATTTCTCGGAAAAAATCAAAGCGCGGCAGTTGCTGCCGGCTACGATGTTTTTCATCTCCAGGGGAGGCAATTCCCGGTCCACCGGGACGATCACGTTGGAACCGCTGGTAACCGCCAGGTAGGTGATAATCCACTCATAGCTGTTTTCACCCAGGACCGCGATATGGCAATTCTTGAGTCCTAATTTGTAGAATGCCGTGCCCAGAGCCTCGATATCACTTTTGAACTGACTGTAGGTGACCTGCTGATTGACCTGTCCATCCAGTCTATATTCAAAAGCAATTTTCCCCGCGTACTTGACGGCACAGTTATCTACAAGCTCTTTGAGATTATGAACAATATCGGTTTCGTACAGAGGGTAATTCTGTTGTCGCATAATATCCCCCGCCCTCGTTAAGATACAAGCATGAGCCATTCTTACCATAATTATACTTGATTTCACATCCCTGCAGAGGTGTCAACAACTCCGTCCCCCCTGACAAAAAGGTGTCATGGGGAACGGAGTTGTTGACACCAAGGATGAAGAAATGATTTTGTGATTCCATAATGATAATATTTATGAAGAAGACTTTGCAAACGTATTACTTGATGCGGAGGTGATCTCTATTGTCGGACAGCGTCTCCCCAGCCTGTCCCCGCTGCAGCAGCACTGAATCAGTGCCTAGAAATCCCAGTTTTTTCGCTATCCTGGGTGTATGTATCATCGCTTTCGGTATCGCCAATATTTTCTTTATTCCCCCTCTGGGTATAGGCAGCATAGTCTTGGGGATTGTCGTGCTGGCTTTCTCACCTTTTGCCAAAAATTTTCGCCAGTGCCGTAAATGCCGAAAAATTTGGAAAGCAAAAATCTAAAAACCCAGTTCATCTCTTACAATTGACAGAAAATCAGAGGGAGCGATCATCCGATCGCTCCCATTTTGCTTTCTATGGTTCTTATTTCATGAGGCTGCAGATAGTGTTGCTGAATTCTACCGGATCATCGATGGGTAAGCCTTCTATCAACCGGGCTTGATTGTAGAGCAGTTCTGAATATATTTTCAGTTTGTCCCGGTCTTCATTAAACGCCTGGGTCAGAGACTGGAAAACCTCGTGATCCACATTTATCTCCAGGATCTTATCGGCTTTGAAATTCTTGGCATCTGGCATAGCGTTCAGGATTTTTTCCATCTCGATACTGAGTTCCCCTTCATTGGTCAAACATACGGGATGCTGTTTCAAACGCTGGGAAGCGCGTACTTCCATGACTTTGTCACCCAGGATTTCTTTCATGGCCCCGAAAAGATCCTTGTGCTTTTCATCTGCTTCGGCTGCGCTTTCCCCTGGTTCTATCCCCAGGTCTCCACTGGACACTGACCTGAATTCTTTGTCCTGGTACTTCATCAAAATCTTGATGGCAAACTCGTCCACATCCTCGGTCAGGAACAGGATCTCATAGCCCTTTTCGGCAACAATCTCCGTTTGTGGCATTTTTTCCAGCCTTTCATTGGACTCGCCTGCAGCATAATAGATGTACTTCTGATCGGAAGGCATCCTGGCAACGTATTCATCCAGGGTAACCAGTTTTTTCTCCCGGGAGGAATAAAAGAGGAGCAGGTCCTGCAGGGTATCTTTGTCGCGGCCATAATTGTCGTAGACCCCGTATTTCAGTTGCCGGCCGAAGGCTTCGAAGAACTGATCATATTTTTCACGGTCATTTTGCAGCAGGTTCTGCAATTCGTTCTTAATCTTGGTATTGATGTTCTTGGCGATGAGTTTCAGCTGCCGGTCGTGCTGCAGCATTTCCCTGGAAATATTCAGGGAAAGATCCTCAGAATCCACCAATCCCTTCACAAAGCTAAAATAGTCCGGCAGCAGGTCAGGACATTTATCCATGATCAGAACCCCATTAGCATACAATTCAAGGCCCTTCTCGTAATCCTTGCTGTAGAAGTCGAATGGGATCCGTTCCGGTATGAACAGAATAGCATTATATGATACCGCTCCGCTTACGCTGAGGTGTATATGTTTGATGGGCTCATCAAATCCATAGTGCTTCTCGGCATAGAATTTCTCATAGTCATCTGGCTGGAGTTCATTCTTGTTTTTGCGCCAGATGGGCACCATGCTGTTTACAACCTGTTCTTCCACGTATTCATCATATTCATTTTCGCTGCCTTCTTTCAGCCGACGGCGGCTAATATCCATCTTTATAGGATAGCGGATGAAGTCGGAATACTTCTTGATGATCGACTGCAGACGGTACTGGTTCAGGTAATCATCATAATCTTCTTCCTCGCTGGATGGTTTGACCTGGAGGATGATATCAGTACCTACATTGTCCCTGTGCCACGGTTCTATGGTGTATCCGTCCGCGCCTTCCGACTCCCATTTATAAGCTTCGATACTGCCCAGGGCACGGCTGATCACCGTGACCTTGTCTGCCACCATGAAAGCTGAATAAAAGCCCACACCGAACTGGCCAATGATATCGAATCCTTCTTGCATCTCGGTAGCTTCTTTGAAAGACAGGGTTCCGCTCTTGGCGATAATGCCCAGATTGGCTTCCAGTTCTTCCTGGGTCATGCCGATGCCGGTATCAGATACGGTAAGGGTGCGAGCAGCCTGGTCGGCAGTGATTTTGATGAAATAATTCTCTCGGTCGAAATTGAGGTTCTCATCGGTCAGAGCCAGGTAATAAATCTTGTCTATGGCATCACTGGCGTTGGAGATCAGTTCCCGCAAAAAAATCTCCCGGTGGGTATAAATAGAGTTGATCATGAGTTCCAGAATACGCTTGGACTCAGCCTGAAACTGCTTTTTACTCATATGCACATTCCCCCTATGAAGATAATATTTCCATATAGTATTTTACCCAGACCGGATTTTATGTCAAGCCAGCTTGCATTTCAACCAACATTTTCGAAGCTCTGTGACCTGCACTGCTAACAGCAACGTCTATATATGGCGTTAAATCCGCCCTAAAATAGCCTTCCCGAATATATTTTTTCTGATCTCATTAAATCAATCCTACTATTCTCTGGAAGTCCTCGAAGCTTGACATGAAATTGATTAATCAATATGATATTAATAGATTTTGGGCATATGCCCATATCCCGCAATATGGTGCGGTCATGCCAATACTAGAAAGGAAGTGATTAACATCGTTCCCAAAATAGCTATTTGTTCAACTGGTCCCTCCTCTTCTTCCCCTATCGATGAGGTTTGGGCGCTGTGCTTGGTTTGTGATCTGGGACCCTGGTACCGGGCAATTCGAGACCTTGGCAAATGATGGGGCGGAATCTGCTCACGGTGCAGGTACCGGGTCGGTTCAAGCTTTGATGAAAAGAGATGTAGGAATAGTAATATCCCAGCGTGTGGGGCCCAAAGCCTTTGACGCTCTGACCCATGCAGGCGTCAAGGTCTATTCCGGTGTAACAAAAAAAACGGTCGAAGAAGCTTTGTCAAGCTATCATAAGGGTGAACTTATCCAATTGTGGTCAGCCAATAATTGAGTTCCTGTAGCTATATTATAATGATTAATGTTCCAATGGAGGTAATTTGTAATGTTAATAGCAATTCCTAAAGAAGGTCCTGTTGTGTGTGCCCATTTCGGACACTGTGCTGAATTCACTCTATACGAGTCAGATACCAAAACCATCAAAAACATCCCCAGCCCCGGTCACGTGCCCGGTGCGCTGCCCGTATTTTTAAAACAATTAGGGGTTGATCTGGTTATAGCTGGTGGTATGGGTGGAAACGCCCAGAACCTTTTTGCAACCCACGGGATAAATGTAATCGTTGGGGCAGTTGGAAAAATTGAAGACATCATCAGCAAATATGAAAAAGGTCTATTGGTCAGCACAGGTGCAGTTTGTTCAGAGCATGCCCATGCTGGGGATTGCCACAACTAATGAAGGGAGCCTGAGATGCAAATCGCAGTAGCCAGCGGCAAAGGCGGTACAGGCAAAACCCTTTTGGCCACAAGTCTGATGAGAGTACTGTCTTCACATTGTCCCGTTTTAATCGACGCTGACGTTGAAGAACCCAATGCTGGTTTAATATTAGGGATTAAACCGGGCACGACCCATGAAATATACCGTCCGGTCCCAGCCATCGATCCCGATAAGTGCAATTATTGCGGAAAATGCGCCGAGATATGCAAATTCAATGCGCTGATCGTAATGGTGAATCAGGTATTGGTTTATAATGAACTGTGCCATTCCTGCGGTGCTTGTGCTTATCTGTGCCCACAGAATGCTATTACTGAGATCGGCCATCCAATCGGACAAATCGAGCAGACGAATCTTAATGACAATGGAATCCTCATCACCGGTCGCCTAAATATAGAGGAGGCACAAAGTCCCCCCTTGGTCAAAGCCGCAAAAAGCAAGTTTGGATCGGCAGAATTGAGGATTATAGATTGTCCGCCGGGAACTACCTGTTCCATGATCGAGTCAATCAGAAATAGCGATTATTGCCTCCTGATAACCGAACCCACACCCTTCGGGATGCATGATCTGGAACTATCCCTTGAGGCAGCCACCATGCTGGGTATACCCACTGGTCTGGTTATCAATCGTTGGCAGGAGGATGATTACACTATCGGTGAATTATCTGCCCGCACCGGTGTTCCCATTTTGGCCCGCATTCCTTTCAGTCCCAAATTAGCCCAGTCATATATGAAAGGAAGGGATCCCTTGGAAGCCATGCCTGCACTGTCCTTCATCCTATCCGACATCATTAAAAAGATCAGGGAGGCTTTGTCATGAGGGAGATATTAGTGCTGAGCGGTAAAGGGGGTACGGGCAAAACTTCACTGGCATCATCATTCATGTATTATGCCAAGTCCTGTATTGCTTGCGATTATGATGTCGATGCATCCAACTTGCCTATCCTGCTTAAACCGAGTAAAATCCAAGATTTTGCCTTCAGTGCCGGCGAAACAGCTTACATCGATAGTGAATCCTGTATTGACTGCGGGGTCTGTGCTGCGCTTTGCCGTTTTGATGCCATAACCTCAGATCCTTCTTATCAGGTTGTTCCCTTGTCCTGCGAAGGTTGTGGCTTCTGTGCGCAGGTTTGTCCTGTCCAAGCCGTGACCATGAGTGCCCGCTCGTCAGGACGCTGGTTTCAGGCATTATCCCACATAGGCCAGCCGTTGTTTTTTGCTGAATTGCGGCCTGGTGAAGAAAACTCTGGCAAATTGGTGGCCCAGGTGAAGTCGATGGCCCGAAAATTGGGAACTGATTGCAGAATACCTCTTATTATTTCCGATGGTCCGCCGGGTATAGGCTGCGCTGTCATTTCATCCCTGGTCGCGGTCGATTTGGTAGTTCTCGTAGCCGAGCCCAGTCTCTCCGGATTTCATGATTTGCAACGGGTCAGTGAATTGATGCGCCTGCGGGGTGTAAAAGGCGGAGTAATCATAAACAAATGGGATCTGAATCCCTCCGCAAGCCACGAAATTGAGGCTTGGGCGCAGCAAAACAGTATCCTGCGTCTGGGCCGAGTCCCATTCAGTGAGCGTATCGCAGAACTGGTTGCTAAAGCTGCAATACCGGGAGCAGATCCGGACATTGAAAATCTGCTTCGCCCCATATGGGAGAATATTCAACAGTCTCTGGCATCCTAAGAGATTGGAGGATTAGACAACATGGATGACTTAACGGCCCCTCCAGATTCAGTCAATGCCATTAATAAAGACTGCTCAGTGTGTGCAAAGCAGAGGTGCGCCAAGGGCAAAGACTGCTACCCACTTGCTAATAGTGGCATAAAGGACCTGTACTTTGAAGCGGACAATTATAAACTGGCTCAAGCGGCAGCTGCGATCGAAGCCGGTCATTATCTGCAGGCAACCCGTTTGGAGGAAATCAGATTATTTGCCCAGGAGATGGGCTTTGATAAATTGGGCATAGCCACCTGTATAGGGCTGATAGAGGAGGCCCAGACAGTCGCAGCCTACCTAAAAACTTATTTTTCGGTAAGCGTTATAATCTGCAAAAATGGCGGGCTGGACAAGAAGACATTTTCTTTAAAACAGATAGATGAAGATGCGGCAGAGGTGATGTGCAATCCCATAGGTCAAGCGCTTTTCCTCAATCAGCAGAACACCGATATGAACATAATCTGTGGTCTCTGTGTAGGACATGACATGCTATTTACCAAATATTCGAATGCTCCGGTCACCACCCTAATCGTTAAGGACAGGGTATTGGCTCATAATCCGGCAGCTGTTTTATACAGCAAGTATTATCGCCGCCGCGTGCTTGGACTTTGGAAATAGATTGCGAGGGGTGGGAATCATGGAAGTGGACGTTACGATCCTGGTAGAAAACTCTACTGCTATGCCCGGTTTCCAAGGTGAATACGGTTTTTCCGCTTTGGTCAAGGCAGGCGAAAAGGAAGTACTTTTTGATACAGGTTCCGGTCATGCCCTGTTGAAGAATGCCGCGGCAGCAGGAGTCGATCTAGCCCAAATCCAGGACTTGGTAATAAGTCATGGCCATTTTGATCACACTGGAGCCGTAATTCCATTTATCAAGACTGGCGACCATAAGCGAATTTATGCTCATTCCAATATTTTCGCCAGGCGCTACACCGGATCGGGATGGTTACGCAGGGAGATTGGTGCAGATTTCACAGCTGGCGAACTTGCATCTCTTGGCGCTAAGGTCGTCTTTACTGATGAATTTTGCGAGATTTTCCCTGGGATTTTTTTGACTGGCAGTGTTCCGCGCCAAAATGATTTTGAGGATGTGGGCGGTGACTTCTGGACCTATTCTGCGGGAGATTTGGTGCCGGATTATTTGCCCGATGATATGGCGCTGATTATTAATCATCCTCAAGGGTTGATCATAATAAGCGGATGCGCCCATGCCGGCATAATCAATACTATCGAATATGCTCGTCTCAAAACTGGTCAGCCTAAGATCCTGGCATTTATTGGCGGTACCCATCTCATAAGTGCCTCAGATTCAAGACTGGCAAAAACGGTGGCTGCTTTGAGAGATCTGGATGTATTGCACCTGATTGTCTGCCATTGCACTGGTTTTAGGGCTGCAGCCATACTTTTTAATGAACTGGGCAGCAGAGTTGTCCGGGGCAAAACCGGCATGCAATTTCATTTCTGATGATAATGGGCGTGTTTCAGCCGATTCAGGCCTTCTACATTGATTGCAAGGCCGGCCTTATTCTTGACTCATTCCGACATCAGAACAACACCATTTTTTGCTGCTCCGAACAGTTGGGTAAAAAGATCACATTTACACAGAAATAAATAATGGAGGTTTTTGCGGCCGCAGCCATGAAGTGATTCAAAATTACCTTGTCCTTTTGCGATTATAACATCAGATTCTCTGAATACCTTTCGAAATTGGACTGAACAATGTTCGAGCGCGGTTCCCGGGATGTCCGTTCCGTTATTAATGACATAAGCGATTTTGTCCATTCCCACAAAGTATGCATCATCTTCGGTAATGTCGTTCAAGACTGCCTCCCCTCTAGCAGCAAACCATATTTCCAATTGAGGATAAGCTGCTTTTATTGTGCGGATAAATATCTTGTCAAAGACAATCTCACCTGCATTATCACCCAAATAGAGCATACTCTGACTTGCCTGCAATTGGGACTTGAGTGTTCTTACTGCATGGGATGCAAATTCGTGCTCCAGAGTCTGGCGGATAACAGCCATCACGTTTTCTCTGGATATGTCATGCCCCGGACCAAAATCAATAATATTGCCGGCTGCAGCCAGTTTCATGGCTGCCTCCACTTTGTGCTCAGCCCTGTTGACCAGCTCCTCAAATTCCTGCTCCAGTTTCAACATTTCTGTATTATAGTAATGCTTAGCTTCACGATACGGATCGTCATTTTGTAAATATTCCTTGAATAATCTTTGCATTTTCTGCGTGACCTGGGGGGCACTGTCATCATTATCCACATTGGCCAGGACCCGCAGTATCTCTCTGACCAACTCCGATTGCTCTTGTTCGCTACTGAGGTGCTCTTTGGCCAGGCGGACCGCCTGGTTAAGCAAGCATGGCAGGCATTCGAGGCTTAATTTCATCAATACCTCCTCCAGACTGTAAAAATTCTTCAACACTCTCACCATGTAAAATCATAGGGCTGCAAATAGATTGCAGCCCCAATGCGGTTGTGCCCCTAAGGGCCCATTCCCAATTTATTTGGAATATACAAGTCGAATGCCTGAGTGTCAAACAATGTGTGCTCTCCCAATCTGCTTGTGTGCCAGAACTTTGATCTCCCCAAAAGCCTGGTCAGTGGACTCCATGGCCTTGATGCTTCCATCGATTATAGCTGCAAAGCTGTCTGCTAGCGCCTGAGCCTCCTCGGGATCATGGGTGACAAATAAAACCGGTACCCCCAGGTTTTTGAGGATTATTCGGAATTCCGGCACTAACTTCTCCTTAAGCACCGCGTCCATGCCGTTTAATGGCTCATCCAGCATCAGCAGCACGGGTTGCGGTGCCAGGGCTCGGGCTAATGAGGCCCGGTGCTTATAGCCGCCGCTTACCTGGCCGGGTTTTTTATCCAGGACCTCCCTCAGGTCAAGCATATCTACAAGGCGCTCATAGGTTTTTTCCGAACCCCGGCCTTTGCGCATTCCATAACGAACATTATCCCTTATGGTCAGGTTGCTGAATAAGGCTGGATGCTGTGGAACATAACCCACATTCCTTTCTTCGGGTGGTACATGGGTGACATCCCGGCTGTCAATGATCACTTGGCCAGAGTCAGATTCAACAATGCCGCAGACTATCTTAAGCAAGGTCGATTTTCCGCTGCCATTAATTCCGATCAATGCCTTGATTTCCGATTCCACCAACAAATCGACTTTGTCCAGCACCACTTGGGGACCAAAGCTTTTAGTGATTGCCTGAACCTTAAGCATATTGTGGCCTCCTTTTGCCCAACAGCAACCCGATAAGCAGAGACAAGATCACACAGAATACGGCCGCGGTGACAGCCATTTCCAGCTCCCCTTCTTCCACTTTCGTGAAAACATAGGCGGCCAATACCGAGGTTTTGGCCGGTAGATTGCCCCCGAACATTATTACTGCGGCAAATTCACTGACCGAGCGGGAAAAGGCTAGAACAAATCCGGAAAACAATGCTTCACCCATCACTGGCAAAACAATGCGAAAATATACCTGCACCGGATGGTCCCCTAATGTTCTGGCCACGTCAATTACTTCTTTATCCATCTGATCGACTCCGGCTACCAAAGTGCGTGCTGCTATGGCATATGAGACAAAAAACATAGCTAGAATTACGGCCAGCAGTGAAAACGCCAGCCCGGTTTCACCCAGGAAACCAAAATTCTTGCGGCCAAATGCTATCAGCAAAGCCAGTCCGGCTACAGTGTGGGGCAGAGAGATAGGTAGGTTGTCAAACATCTTCGCTATCCGGTAAACAAACGATTTTCTCTCAAAAAGATGATAATAAGCATAACCGATAGCTACCACCAGTCCCAAACATGCTGCCAAACTGGCCGCCATAATGGTATTCCTGACACTGAACCAGAAGTAATGATCAGCCAGAGTCTTCCTTACCCCTTCTGTATCCAGGTTGAAAAACAAAGCCAAAACCGGGAATACAATGAACAGAAAAAATAGCGGTACAAAAAAAAGTTTTACGATGTGTCTATTCATA
>CAZYGL010000025.1:0-10407 GCA_964647335.1 uncultured Syntrophomonas sp.
GCCGGCTGTGCTATAATTACAAAAGTATTTTAGGGCCAGCGTTCGAGGCGGCAAATAGAGGACTTCAGGCCCATGAATTTGCAGGGAGGCAGATCAAGTGACAGTAATACAGGCTCTGATTTTGGGCATCATCCAGGGTTTGACCGAATTTTTGCCGGTCAGCAGTTCAGGGCACCTGGTGATTTTTCAGCACATCATGGGTTTGCAGGAAGGCAGTATATCTTTCGATGTATTATTACACCTGGGCACACTCCTGGCGGTATTCATAGCTTTCTGGGAAGACATCGCTGCTATAATCAAACGGCCTTTTTCCAGATTGACCTACCTGGTGTTGGTGGGCTGCATACCTGCCGGGCTGATGGGATTTTTCCTAGAGCCGCTTTTCGCACAGGCCTTTGAGTCTCTGCTGGTGGTAGGAATAGGCCTCCTGATCACCGGAGCAGTCCTCAAGATCTCTGAAAAGATGGCGGAGCGATCCTTTGATATGAAGGGCATTCAGGACACCTCCTATGGAGACGTCCTATTCATAGGCCTTTTACAGGGTATCGCCATCGTGCCCGGCATATCCAGGTCCGGGTCTACCATTGCCGGGGGGCTCATGGCTGGATTGGAGCGCACCTGGGCTGCCCGATACTCTTTTTTAGTGACCATACCGGTCATATTCGGCGCAGGGCTAGCCCATATGAAGGACATCGCCGACCAGGGCATGAATGGATCCTTCGTCCCTTACCTGGCAGGGTTTCTGGCTTCGGCCCTGTTTGGTTACCTGGCCATCAAGATCGTCATGGAGCTGGTGCGCAGGGGGCGGTTGTCCATTTTCTCCTATTATTGCTGGGCCCTGGGGACCATGACTATTTTGGCCAGCTTCTGGTTCTAAAGTCTTTCTTGATCCTTCTGAGTGTGTTTTAAATCGTTAGTCAACCGGGCAGATCATAATTAGGAAGAGGTACCATGGCAAGGAAAAAATCCAGAGCAGTGAACAAGAAAATCGAAAACGCCAGGCAGCAAGCTGATCCGGCACTGCAAAATGTTATCCGCAAGGAAATAATTGCGGTGGTCATGTTCATGGCAGCGGTATTCATCCTGATCAGCCTGGAAAAATTCCGGGGAGCAGCCGGGGATACACAGCTCATCGGCATAGTCGGCACGTACCTCACCCGGTTTATGCAGGCCATGTTCGGTTCGGCCGCTGCTTTTGCGGCATTCGGCCTTATTCTGTGGGCGATCCATATCGGTTATTACCGGCGTTATTGGTCGGTAAAAATGGCCGGGCTTGCCCTTTTAACCGTGACGATCCTGGTCTATATCAGCACTTTCGAGATACCCCTGGGCATTAATCCCTGGGAAGCGGCCCAGAAGGGATTGGGCGGCGGTTACATTGGCGGTGGTTTGGCTTTCATATGCATGCGGCTGGTAGGGGGAGTGGGGACCAGCATAGTCCTGGTCCTCAGCGGTTTGGTAGCGGTAGTGCTGATGCTGGAAAAATCTCTCTCCGAATTGGGGCGATCCCTGGTCGGAGCGGGACGATACATAAAAGAAAAACTGGGAGCGATCCTGTTTTACGAAATCGAGGTCCCGGAGGCCTCTCCGGTCCATAATCCCAAGATAGAGAGCCGCATGGACCAGGAGATAAACGCAGCCGAACCGGATCTATTATCCGTTCATGCTCCCCTGGAATTCGTCGATTTGCCCCTGCTCACCAGGGAAGAGGAGAAGCCTGTGCAAGCTGACCCCAGGCCGGTTACACCGCCCCGCGGCCAGCTCCAGAAATATAAGAAGCCCAACCTGGATATGCTGAGCGTAATGGAGACTGACCGGACAATCGATAAGAAACACATAAAAGACAGTATAGCTGTGCTGGAAGACACCTTCACCAGTTTTGGCATAACCGTCAAAGTCAACCAGGTCAGCTGCGGGCCAGCGGTTACCCGGTATGAACTCACTCCGGCTCCGGGGGTCAAGGTAAGCCGTATTATCAGCTTGACTGACGATCTCCAGCTGAACCTGGCGGCGCCAGGGATAAGGATCGAAGCACCGATACCCGGCAAATCTGCCATAGGCATTGAAGTGCCCCGCACCAAGGTGGGCAGTGTGGGGCTGAGGAGCATCCTGGCTTCAGCTGCTTTCAAGAAATTGAACAGCCCGCTGGCTTTTGCCCTGGGCGAGGATATTGCAGGTAATCCGGTAGTAGCGAAACTGAGCGACATGCCCCACCTGCTCATAGCCGGTTCCACCGGTTCCGGCAAGAGCGTCTGCCTTAACAGCATTATCATGAGCCTACTCTTCAATGCCGATCCGGAGGAGCTGAAACTGGTATTCATCGACCCCAAAATGGTTGAGCTGACTATCTACAACGGCATACCGCACCTTTTGGCCCCGGTAGTCACCGATCCCAAGAAAGCTTCCCTGGTCTTGCGCTGGATGACCACCGAGATGGAAAAACGCTACAAGCTGTTCGCTGATCAAGGGGTCAGGGACATAAGCCGTTACAATCAAGCGGCGCCACCCCTTCCTTTTATCGTCATCGTGATCGATGAACTGGCTGACCTGATGATGGTTGCTCCGGTGGAGGTTGAGGACTCGATTTGCAGGCTGGCCCAGATGGCCAGGGCTGCCGGTATCCACCTGATCGTGGCCACCCAAAGACCGTCAGTGGATGTAGTGACCGGAATTATCAAAGCCAATATCCCCTCCCGCATCGCATTTGCCGTATCATCACAAACCGACTCCCGGACCATCCTGGATATCGGCGGGGCGGAAAAACTGCTGGGCAAGGGGGATATGCTGTTT
This sequence comes from uncultured Syntrophomonas sp., assembly GCA_964647335.1. Lineage (GTDB taxonomy): Bacteria > Bacillota > Syntrophomonadia > Syntrophomonadales > Syntrophomonadaceae > PHAA01. The sequence goes on from CAZYGL010000025.1 coordinate 2,791, forward strand.
GCTCCGGTAGGAGCAGTAAAACCCTACCGGGTCCAGGGGGCTTTTGTTTCCGACCGGGATATTGAGACAGTGGTGGGGTTCATCAAGGGACAGATGCTGGTGGTGGCTGACGAGGGGCAGTTCGATGAGATCGTAGACACCCTGGACAGCATGGATTACGGTCAGGGTGATGATCTCTTCTGGGATGCCGTCCGGGTAGTGGTCGAGAGCCAGAAGGCTTCGGTGTCTTTCCTGCAGCGCCGGCTGCGGGTAGGGTATGCCCGGGCAGCGCGACTGATGGACTTGATGGAGGAACGGGGTATCGTATCGGCCATCGACAACAACAAGAAGCGGGAGATCCTGATAGATGAAATGCAGCTGGAAAAACTATACTCCAATCACAAACTATGTTAGGATGATTACATCATAAACATTAGTTTAACCTGGAGGTACCCAATGAGACTGACAACGCGAGAAAAAGAGATCGTAGAAGCCCTGCAGAAAGAGCCGCTGATCTCCCAGGAGGAACTGGCCCTGCAGTTTGGCATCAGTCGTTCCTCGGTGGCAGTGCATATATCCAATCTTATGAAAAAAGGCATCATCTTAGGCAAAGGCTATGTTTTCAGTCAGAAATCCTCGGTGGTGGTAGTAGGGCAGGTAGGCCTGGAGATAAGTCTGCAGGGCATGCCGGACTCGACAGCTATCGATCTGCAGCATGCCGGTTTCGGGCTGGAGACCTGCAAAGACCTCTTTCAATTCGGGGTCAGTCCCAAACTGGTTACCATAGTGGGCAATGATGAGCTGGGACACGACCTGCTGGAGGAACTGCTCCAGCTGGAGGTGGATATCAACAATATATATCGTCACCCCCACAAACGGACCAGCAAATGGGTCAGGTCAGCAGACGGCTTTTCAGCCAGTGAGGGTTTCAGCCCGGAAGAATATCAAAAGGTCATCGCCGCTCGTGAATGGGTGGTCGGCAACTGTGACTACCTGCTGGTAGATCCTGAACTGCGCGAGATGGTAGCTGCACAGATCAGGGAGCGTCAAGGGCAGAAACCGGCCATATGCGGCCACTGGTTTTTCCCCCAGGAAATGCCGCCGGGTTTCGGACAATGCAATCTGGCAGTCATAGGGGTGGAAGATTTCCAAGATTATGATCTATATGTGAATAAAGCCATGGAATTGATTGGAGCCGGGACAATGAATTGCATCATTACCGATGGTTTGAGCCATATGATGGCGGTAACCAGCGGGGGAGCCAGCGATTACCCGCTGCTGCCCAGCCAGGTTTTTGACAGCCGGGCGCAGCTGGGTACATTTATGGCTGGTTTGGTTTATGGCCTGAGCGCGCATTATCCTTTGCGCCAGGCCATGCGAATAGCTGCCGGAGCCGCTCATGGCGGAAGCGAGAAATCTGCCGGCTAGTCAAAAGCCGTGACACTGGGGGAGAATACTTTGAGCATCGGGAAAAAATTTAAAGATGAGCGAGAAAGACAGGGAATTTCCCTGGATACGGTAGCAGAAGCCACCAAGATACGCAAATTATACCTGAAGGCCCTGGAGGAGGAACAATACCAGGAACTCCCCCAGCGCGTCTATGCGACCGGTTTTGTCGCCAATTATGCCCGTTTTCTGCATTTGGATGCGGAACAGGCGGTTTTACAGTTCAAAGCCGAGGCGTACCCGGGTGAATCCATCGCACCCCATGTGGCGGCAAGAAAAAGGAAAGTAAGGAAGAGAATCGTACGTCCGGGGGCCAAAAAAAATAAAACCATCAATAATATTATAGCGGCCGCCATATTCCTGGTGGTCATCTGGTGGCTCGGCACCTATATTGCCGGCTACATAACGGAACAGGCAGTGAAGAGCGGGACACCGGATCCAGCGCCTCCGGTCAGCCAGGAAGTTTTGGCGCCTGGCCCCAGTCAGACTGAGGCAGTGCCACCGGCAGCCAGGCAGGCGGAGGGAATCGAACTGAAGATAACGGCCCGCCAGGACTGCTGGCTGGAAGTGAGTGCCGATGGAATCGACTCATATTCCCAAACCATAGCGGCCGGGACGGAACAGACATTTAACGCCAGGGAGAAGCTGGCTATAAGGGCAGGTAATGCCGGGGGCATAGAACTGAGCCTGAATGGCCGGCAATTGGCCCCCCTGGGTGCTGAAGGACAGGTAGTGGTGAAGGAGTTTACTCTAAGTGATGTCAAGCCGAACTAGAGAACAGGAGAAACCAGGGTTGAAAGCAGGGTTTATCAGTCTGGGATGCGCCAAGAATCAGGTAGACACCGAGATTATGATCGCGCTCCTGAAGCGCAGGGGCTACAAGATAGTCAGTAAAGTAGAACGGGCTGAAATCGTCGTCATAAATACCTGTGGGTTCATCGATGCAGCCAAGGAAGAAGCTGTCGACAACATCATCGCGACCGGCAAACTCAAGGCCGCGGGCCAGCTCAGATACCTGGTAGCCACCGGCTGCCTGGCCCAGCGTTACGGCCGGGAATTGCTGGACGAAATGCCGGAATTGGATGGAGTAATCGGTATATCCCATTTTCCGCAGATAGACATGATCATGGATAGGATAGTGGCAGGAGAGCGGGTGCTTGAGGTCAGTGAACCGCCGCAGGTCTTCATCGAAAAAGGTCCCCGGGTGCTGACCACTCCCCCCGGTTCGGCTTATCTGAAGATCACCGAGGGCTGCAACAATCGCTGCACCTACTGTGCCATCCCTTCCATCCGCGGCCGGCTGCGGTCCAAACCGCGGCAGGAGGTAGTCCAGGAAGCTGCGGAACTGGTAAAACGGGGTGTGCGAGAAATGGTGGTGGTGGGCCAGGATACTGCCCTGTATGGTGTGGACCTGACGGGGAAAAGCGAACTGCCTGACCTGCTCCGGGATTTAGGCGGAGTGGAAGGGCTGGAATGGATTCGCTTGATGTATCTGCATCCGACCCATATAGATGATAAAATAGTGGCAGCCGTTGGCAGCCTGCCCAAGGTGCTGCCTTACCTGGATATACCTATCCAGCATGCGGCCGATCCTATATTGATTAGCATGAATCGAAACCATACCCAGGAAGACCTGCGCAGATTGCTGAGCCGTCTGCGGGCCGAGATAGACCAACTGGTCCTGAGGACCACAGTCATGCTAGGATTCCCGGGAGAAACGGAGCGGGATTTCCAGATCCTTAAGGAGTTTCTGGCCGAAGCCCGCTTCGACTGGCTGGGTGCTTTCGCATTCAATGCCGAAGAGGGCACTCCAGCCTACAGCCTGCCCGATCAGCTGCCTGCCGGGGTAAAACAGGAGCGCCTGGAAGCGATCCTTGATATGCAGCAGGAAATAACCCGGGAAAAAAATATTGCCCGCCTGGACCAGGTGACGAAGGTCTTGGTCTCATCTCACCCGGCCCCCAACCTGTACCTGGGACGCAGTTATTTTCAGGCCCCGGAGGTTGACGGGCTCACCTTGATCAAGACCGACCAGCACCTGACCAAGGGCGATTTCGTAGAGGTCCAAATCAGAGGGATACGCAAATATGATGTGATTGGGGAACCGTTAGATGAATATTCCAAATAGCCTGACCATCCTGCGCATAATTCTCATTCCCATCTTCGTGGTGGTGATGTTGACCAGGATACCCTTCGGCGGCACCATAGGCGCCGGGATATTTCTTTTTGCAGCCTTGACCGACAGCTTGGACGGTTATCTGGCCCGGAAATGGAAACAAACCACCAAACTGGGTGCTATTTTGGACCCCCTGGCGGACAAATTGCTTATAACCGCAGCCCTGATCAGCCTGGTGGAGCTGGGCAAGCTCCCAGGATGGATCGCCATCGTGATAATCGGCCGGGAATTTGCGGTCACCGGCTTGAGGGTGGTCAAGGCCGAAGAAGGCATAATTATCTCGGCCAGCAAGCTGGGCAAGTTAAAGACCATCAGCCAGGTAGTTGCGGTGATGATCATCATGTTGCAGCACCTTTTCTATCCTTTGACCAGCCTGCCCATCGGACAATGGGCGATGTACATAGCTGTGCTGATTACCCTGGTCTCCGGCATCGAGTATTTTCAGAAAAATAAGATCAATTTCTAAGGTCAACCTGAAACCGGGACGGTTCCTGCTTTTTCACCCTGAAACAGCGGGCATCGTCCTTTTTTGCGCAAGGAACCGTGCGGGACAACCTGCGGACCGGGCATCAGATTTATAGTACAATATAATGTATAGACGGTTGTCTTGGGAAAATGCTGAGGCGAGGTACTGAGTGAAGGAGGTAGGTTATGAATATTATCGACCTGTTAACCAGTCAGATGGGCAACACGGATGTTCTCAACCAATTGGGGAATTCAGTGGGTGCGAGTCCTGATCAGGTGCAGAAACTGACCCAACTTGGCCTTCCGACCATACTGGAAGCACTGAACCGCAACGCTAGCACCCCGGACGGAGCACAGGCCCTGGCGGGCGCGTTGGACCAGCACCAGGATGTCAACCTGGATGACCTGACCGGATTCCTGCAGAATGTGGATACCAACGATGGAGCCAATATCCTCAAACATGTGTTTGGCGACAAGGGCCAGCGGGTCCAGAACAATCTGGCCAATCAGACCGGTATGGACGGAGGACAGGTGTCCAACCTGCTGAACCAACTGGCTCCGCTGATTCTGGGAGCGCTGGGCCAGCAGAAAAAAGAACAGAACCTGGATGCAGCCGGGGTGTCTGGTTTGACCGGGCAGCTCACTGAAATGTTGGGTCAGGGAGGGTCAGGCGGAATAATGGGTTTAGCCTCCCAATTCCTGGACGCGGATCACGATGGCAGCATAGTCGATGATTTGGGCAAGCTCCTGGGCGGTTTCCTGAAGAGGAAGTAATTTTGGGCTCTGAATGGCCGGGGAAGAAGGTTTTTTAAACCTCCCCGGTCTTGTCTTTTTCTGCCCGGCTGGGGAAACATTTCTCGTTTCCGGTGATGGACTAATCGGTGCAAAAATGACAAAATTAAGACGGTGCCAGCGGATGACTGGCACCAACAGCTGCCTGGAGGGAGGATAATGATATGGCTTTAAAGCGAGCACTCCATCCTATGCCCGAATTTGTTTGGCAGGCCCTGGTAGAGGCCAACCTGGTGGACAAATACCAAGGCCGTCCCCCATACCAGCAAAATGATTATGTTGGCTGGATAGTCCGCGGCAAGAGGGAAGAGACCCGGCAGAAAAGACTGCAGCAAATGCTCAGTGAACTGGCGGCGGGCGAAAAATACATGGGCATGGAATATCATGCCAGATAGACTGAGGAGCGAAAACGTTTGAAACTGGCGTATTTGATATCTACCGGCACCGAATTGCTGCACGGTACTACACCCGACACCAACTCGGTTTTTCTGGCTGAACACCTGCAGGCCCTGGGTATAAAGGTGGTCGGGAAAAGCACGGTGGGAGATGAAAAAGAGCAGATCAGGCAGGCGTTCAGTGCCGGGCTGGCCAGTGCAGACCTGGTTATCAGCACCGGGGGCCTGGGCCCCACCTTCGATGACCTGACCAAACAGGTGGCTTGTGAAGTGATGGATTGTAAATTGGAGCTGAGGGCCGATGAAGCAGAGCGGATAAGGGCCTACTTTGCGCTCCGGCAACGGACGATGCCGGACATAAACCTGCGCCAGGCTATGTTCCCTGCCGAAGGTGCGGTGCTGGTCAACGGGGCCGGTACGGCTCCGGGTATGTATTTGGCTAAGAACGGCAAACTATTGGTCCTGCTGCCCGGGCCTCCCCGGGAGATGCATCCAATGTTTGAGCAGGAAGTGGTGCCATTGCTGAAACGGGACCTGGGGAATGAGCTGCCGGCTATATTCACTAGGACCATCAAGACTATCGGGCTGGGGGAATCCCAGGTGGAAGAAAGGCTGAAGAGCCTGATGCAGAGCTCATCTGCCAACTCGGTTGCCCTCTTGGCCGTGGATGGAGAGGTACATATACGCTTGACCAGGGAGGAAGAGGCCGGATCTGAACACAGCCCGGAACTGGATCGTCTGGCAGAACACATGATAGACAAGCTGGGGCGGAATGTCTATGGCTGTGATGATGATAAGCTGATTTCGGTGGTGGCCGGACTGCTAAGGCAGAGGGGCAGGACGCTGTCTACCGCTGAATCCTGCACGGGTGGTCTGCTGGGCAAGATGATCACTGATCTGCCAGGGAGTTCGGACTACTACTGGGGAGGTGCGGTTACATACAGCAACCAGGCCAAAGAAGTGCTGTTAGGAGTAAAACCTCATACCCTGCAGGCCTTCGGGGCGGTCAGCCAGGAGACAGCCCGGGAGATGGCTGAGGGAATGCGCAGCAAATCTCTAAGCGATTATGCTTTGGCCATAACCGGGGTAGCCGGCCCGGGAGGGGGGAGCCCCGGCAAACCTGTGGGATTGGTGTACATTGCCTTGGCCCATCCAGGGGGCTGCGAAGTCAGGGAACTGCGTTTCGGGTTGGGGCGCGACTATATCCGCATCTTGTCGGCCAAATCTGCCCTGGACCTGTTGAGAAGAAACATCCAATTTAACGGATGAATTAGGGGGGAGATTTTCTTTATGAGGTTATTCATAGCCATACCTGTCCCGGACAGTGTCAAGCAGCATGCCCGCATGGTCAGAAATGAACTGGGGATCACCCGGGCCGATGTCAAGTGGGTGGAATACAAGAACTACCACCTGACTTTAAAATTCCTGGGCGAAGTACGGGAAGAAAATGTTCCCTTGATAAGCCAAAACCTCCGGCTGGCAGCTGAAAACTGTCCGGCTTTCAACCTGTCCGCAGGAGGAGTGGGATATTTTCCGGGCCGCAACCGTCCCCGGGTGCTGTGGATGGGGATCAAGGGCGAGCTGGACAAGGCGCGCTTCCTGGCCGAGCGGGTCGATGCCTACCTGGAACAATTGGGCTACGAAGCCGGGGAAAAACACAGTTTCCACCTGACTTTGGGCAGATTCAGGTCGGACAAGGGAAAGAATGAATTGGTAAAAGCCGCGGATGAATCGGCTGCGAAAACCAAGTTGACTGCCTTCAGGGTCGAAAAATTCGATTTGATGCAGAGCAACCTGACTTCAGCCGGGCCGGAATATGAAATCATAGAAAGTTATACCTTAAAAGGATAAAAATGTATTGACAGTCAAGACTGACCTATAATATACTTGAAAAAACGAACATATGTTTGAGGGGGAGAGGACTTGGAACCCAAGGAAATCAATTCAGAGAAAGCTGAAGCTCTCAACAATACCATCCGGTCAATAGAAAAACAATTCGGGAAAGGCTCCATAATGAAACTGGGAGAGAACAATGCCATGAATGTGGCTGTAATTTCGACCGGTTGCATATCCCTGGATATGGCCCTGGGGGTAGGGGGATTCCCTCGGGGGAGGGTAATAGAAATATTTGGCCCCGAGTCTTCAGGCAAGACCACGGTGGCCCTCCATGCCGTCGCCCAGGCTCAGAAAGAAGGCGGGATGGCTGCTTTCGTCGATGCTTCCAGCAATCGAGCGCGGCGAACTTGAGGCTGACCTGTTCCTGGAGGATCTGGACTTTAGCCCGGAGTTCGAGGGCGTTGGTGTAGGCGCTTGTGCTGAAGACGATATGATGATCCATGGCGTCCTTCTGATACTGCACCCACT
>CAZYGL010000025.1:10417-11593 GCA_964647335.1 uncultured Syntrophomonas sp.
CTGCTTTCGTCGATGCTGAGCATGCTCTGGACCCCCTTTATGCCAGGCGCCTGGGGGTAGACATCAATAATCTCCTGGTTTCGCAGCCGGATAATGGCGAACAAGCCTTGGAGATTGCTGAAGCCCTGGTTCGCAGCGGCGCCATCGATGTGGTGGTAATAGATTCGGTGGCGGCTCTGGTTCCCAAAGCAGAAATCGAGGGCGAGATGGGAGACAGTCATGTAGGTTTGCAGGCCCGGCTAATGTCCCAAGCCCTGCGCAAACTCACGGCTCACATCAGCAAATCCAATGCTATAGTGATATTTATCAACCAGATCCGAGAAAAAATAGGGGTGGTATATGGAAATCCTGAGACCACTACTGGCGGCAGGGCGCTCAAGTTTTACTCCTCCTTGCGCCTGGAAGTTAAAAAGGGAGAAGCGATAAAGCAGGGTACAGAACAGGTAGGCAGCCGTACCCGGGTCAAGGTGGTCAAAAACAAGGTAGCGCCTCCATTTAAATCAGTGGAGTTCGATATCATGTACGGCAGCGGGATATCCAAGGAAGGCGATGTACTCGATATGGCCACCGAAATGGATGTGATCCAGAAGAGCGGATCCTGGTATTCATTTGACGGTGAACGCATGGGCCAGGGGCGTGAAAATGCCAAGGAGTTCCTGAAGAACAATCCAGCCATCTATCAATTGTGCGCGGACCGGATCCGGGAGAAAATAGAGGCCAAAAACGCCAGCCTGAACCAGATCAAGCTTGACACTGCCCGGGAAACTGTCTAGAATTTGGGTAAGGCTCGAAATGATGTCTTGCTCGAATACTTTGCCAACCGACAATGTTGACATATATTTTTTTTCATAACTTGATCTGATGATGCGCATGACTGTTGGAAGGAGCAGTATGCCTTCATAAGGTTTGATTAAATATAGGCTGCATAGCGGGTTTACATTGGTAAGTAACAGTTATCTCAGTTCTTGTTTAAGAACCGGACTTATAGCCGTTTAATTGTTTATCAGACAATTTCGGCAGTAAGAGATAACACTTGAGTGAGATATTCTTGGCCGAGTCGATACTCGGCCTTTTTATTTTTTAGGCCTTCATGAAGAAGATTTTAAAAAATATTTAACAGTTGGAGGAGGTGAAAGAAATTAATATTCAAGCATTTGTTTTTGTGATTGCGGCTAT
>CAZYGL010000026.1:0-11253 GCA_964647335.1 uncultured Syntrophomonas sp.
GAATCGTCTATCAATATCAGTGCTGACAGCGCCAACTTCCTGGGCAGCGGAACCGATTCATCCATCCTGCAGCTCAATATAAATGTGGGCGCTAGTTACAATGGCCAGAACGCATTATTCAGCGTGGGGGACGCAGTCGGTATGGAGTCAGCCTCCAATAACGTCTCCATCAACGGCTTGACCCTGGCCCTGGCCAGTACCGGCACCACCACGGTTACCGTGGCCCAGGATACCGACACGGTCGTCAATTCCATCAAGGCTTTTGTGGAAGCATACAATGATACCTTGGACAAGCTGTACGATAAGCTTAGCGAGAAAAGAGACCGGGCTTATGCTCCCCTGACAGATGCCCAGAAGGAAGAGATGTCCGATGAGGAGATCGAGAAATGGGAGGAAAAGGCACGCAGCGGCCTGCTCCGCAGCGATCCTACCCTTCAAAAGATCGCCAATGACCTGCGCTCCACCCTGACCAGGATGGTCAGCGGGCTCAGTGGCTCCTTTGATGCTCTGAGCGAGATCGGTATCACTACCGGAGCTTATTCTGAGAACGGCAAGCTCCATTTGGACGAGGATAAACTCAAACAGGCCTTAAGCACTGATGCGGATGGGATTAAGGAACTGTTCACAAATAGCAGTGACGTCACGGCTGAAAAAGGCATCGGCAACACTCTATACAGCGCCCTGACCGACAGCATCAGGTATATCTCCGATAAAGCCGGCAGCAGTTCTTCCCTGACCGCGGTGGACAACAGCTACATCGGCAAGCGCTTGATTGAACTCAAGGACCGCATCGATGACTGGGAAGACCGGCTGGACAACATCAAGGAACGTTATTACAAAAAGTTTACCGCTATGGAGGAGGCCATCAATACCATGAATGGGCAGAGTGCCTGGATCACTTCCCAGTTCTTCTCCACTTCCGGCTAAAGGAGAGGTATTTTAAATGGTGGAAATAAAACAGCCTAAAATGTTGGTTATCGCTCAGGAAAAACAGCAGCTTATCGCTGAGTTCCTCCGCTTAACCGAAGCCCAGGCAGAGCAGATCGAGGCCGATAACTATGATTCGATCCTCAAGCTGATCAATGAGAAGCAGTCCATTATTGAGAAGGTCAATTGCCTGGACCTTGACAACATGGATCTGACCGGGGAGCAAGATGATGACCTGGTCCAGATCAAGGCCGCAACCCAGGCTATGATGGCCAGGACACTGGAGCTTGAGAACCAAAATATCGCCGCAATCAAACGCAACCAGGCTCGGATATTTGCCCAACTGAAAAACGCCCAGGTCAATAAGGCTACTCACGAGGCTTACCGGGGGCGGCATATCGCCATGGAAGGGATCCTGGTAGATAAGAAAAAGTAAATGGCTGAAGGAGAGACAGATATGAATGCCGGCATAAACGCCTACAAGAGAAACCAGATCAATACTATCTCCAGCGAGCAGCTGGTCCTTATGCTGTATGAGGGCGCCTGCAAGTTTATCGGCCGGGCGGTTATCGCCATGGAGAACAAGGACATAGCCGGGGCCAACCAGGATCTGATCAGGTCCCAGGAGATCGTGTCCGAGCTGATGCGGGGCATCAACTTCGAAGCCGGGGAGATGGCGGCCGGACTCTACAAATTATACGAGTTCATGTACCAACAGCTGGTCCGGGCCAATATCAAGAAAGACCCCCAGCTGGCGGTTGAAGTCCTGGAGATGATCGATGAGCTGCGGGAAGCCTGGCAGCAGATGCTTAAGGGCGAAAGTAGTCCAGCTATTCATTCCGCCTAAAAAAATTTTGATTACCCCTAAACTTTTTTCGCCGGGTGACGATATATAGTATTGAGGAAATCAAAAGCCGATAATCTTTCCCAAGGGCCCTGGGGAAGTGAGGACAGCGACATGGAGGTCGCTGTATAAAAGAAAAAATTAATAAAAAACAAGGAGGTTTTTTTACAATGATTATCAACCACAATATCGCTTCACTGAATGCATACAGGAACCTGTCCGCCAACAACCTGACTGCCAACAAGTCCATGGAAAAACTGTCCTCCGGTCTGAGAATCAACCGGGCTGGTGACGATGCCGCCGGATTGGCCATATCCGAGAAGATGCGCGGCCAGATCAGGGGCCTCGACCAGGCCACCCGCAATGCCCAGGACGGCATATCTTTTGTACAGACCGCTGAAGGCGCCCTGACCGAAGTCCACAGCATGCTGCAGAGGATGCGCGAACTAGCCGTACAATCCTCCAATGACACTAATACGGCAGATGACCGACTTAACCTGCAAGACGAAGCTGACGCCTTAGCAGCAGAAATCGACCGGGTAATTGATTCAACCACATTCAATGGCCAGGCCATTTTTACTACCACCGCAATTAAGTTGCAGGTTGGTGCAGACGGCGGTGCAACTAATCAAATTGATGTACAAGTACTTGAAAATGCATGGACAGATGTCGCCGGTTCTACCGCATCTACAATAAGCACTCAGGTCTTAGCGGATGGTGCAATCTCTGCCATTGACACTGCTATTGGACTCATATCAGAAACTCGTTCTGGTCTCGGTGCAGTTCAGAACACCTTGGAGCATACTATCAACAATTTGAGTACCGCTTCCGAGAACATGACTGCGGCTGAATCCCGCATCCGTGATGTGGATATGGCCAAGGAGATGACCAGCTTCTCCAAGACCACCATCCTGTCCCAGGCGGCCACCGCCATGCTGGCCCAGGCCAACCAGCTGCCCCAGCAGGTCCTGAAGCTCCTGCAGTAATAGGAACCCGTAACCCTCAGGGACCCCCTCAGACGGGGTCCCTTTTTACATACCCAGCATCCATTATTTTTCATGGAAGAACTTGACTACATGATAGGTTTAGAAAAACAAATTGACCTGGTGTATTGATTCCAAAAGTTGGGTGTCTAATCTCAGGGGAGGAGTCGAAGTGGAGGAAATCAGGCTGGCTGTAGCCCTTAAGTATGCCGCGGAAGAAGATGAAGCTCCCGTAGTGATCGCCTCCGGCCGGGGAAGGGTGGCGGAGCGCATGTTGGCCACCGCACAATCTTCAGGTGTTCCTCTCCATGAGGATAAATCACTGGCCGTCCTGCTGGCCCAGCTGGAAACCGGCACCGAAATCCCGCCGGAATTGTACCAGGCGGTAGCCCAGGTGATAGCCTTCGTGTGGGGATTGGACCGAAGATATTCTCCTAAGGAGGGGAAACATCATGAAGGTTAACCTGATCCAGCTCCCGGCCATTAACGGCCGCTTGCAGCAACCTATCCCGGTGGCTGCAGGCCAGGTCATTAGGGTACAGGTGATCAAAGCTGAAGGAAGCCAGGTCTGGCTGCAGCTGGGCGGGCATGTGGTAAAGGCTGATGCTCGGATTGCCCTGAGCCAGGGAGACCACCTGCAGCTGCAGGTGGCCAGTGTCCAGCCTGACCTGATCCAATTGAAGGTTCTCCCTGAAAACCTTCCCTCTAACACAATCGATTCTGTCTTCACCCAGCTGGGCTTGCCCGGCAATCCCATCGTAAAAGATATCGTGGCCCAGATGGTCAGGTTTGGCCTGCCTTTAAGCTCCACCGCGATTTTGGAGATGTTTAATTTTGTCAAGGGCTACCAGTTCAAGGATGACATCATCCAGATGCTGGTGTGGCTCAAGAGCATAGGGATCAAAACCACCGCTGAGAGGGATGTCGAAGCCCTGGCGGCTTTAAAAAAATTCCTGCGCGGGGACCTGACTGAGAATGAAGAAATCCGTTTTTTTAAATTCCTTAATCAAACCTCCAATGAAGCTCTGGGCGCCTACAATATTTTCGGTTGGCCGATGGAGAATGGCCACATCTACCTTATCGCCCGAGACTCGAAACAGGAACAGCCCCGCCTGGACAACAGCCAGGTTCTGATCAGGCTTGACTCCGCGGCTTTGCAGGAACTGTGGTTTAAGCTCTATATGTCGGGCCAGACCTTGAACCTGGAGATCAGCTGCAGCAGCCCGACAGCTCAGGAAATTATCGTCAGGGAAACCAAACACCTGGAAACCGCCCTGCAGATTGCTGGTTATAAAACCGGGAAAACGACGGTTCAGCTATTAAAAACCCCACAAACAATTCTCGATTTCATCCCCGGCTCAGTTAACCAGTCTCTGAGTCTGGATATAAAGGTTTAAGAAACAGCAACGTATTGCATAGAGCTATCAGACTTCATATCCTGATATATTATTGTGTTTGCGAAAAGCTAGTAAGAGTTTGTCGACAAGAATACTGTATACATGCAAAAAAAACTTGTTTTTGTCGGAAATAACTATTGCATTTGTGAAATATTAAGCTATCATAGGGAGTAGGGCATATTGGCAATATGCCAAACTGCCAATATACCAGCAAAACATTGACCTTGATGGGGCAAACCTATCGAAAGATGGGGACGCAAAGCAAAGGGTCTAAGTCGTGCAAGCGATAAGACAGCCTAGTTGCCAAGGATCGCAATATACCTGAAATGTCTGATCCTTTTCTGTGGGTATGTTTTACATCACTTGAGGAGGTTTTTTTTTGGGAACCGATATGGATCGTACATTTAAGATTCTGGAGTCTTCGATAAACGGGGCCGTAGCCAGGCAGAAGATAATTGCTCATAACATCAGCAATATTAATACGCCTGGCTTTAAACAATTTCTGGTTGATTTTGAAGATCAGCTAGCTAACGGCGGATCGACCCTGCAGATGAAAACCACCAATCCCAAGCACCTGCCCGGCAGCGCGGAGGCAGCTTACATCAGCCGGGATGAATCTCCTGGACTGCAGCTGGATGGCAATAATGTCAATCTGGAGCAGCAGATGAACCTCATGGCCAAGAATGAGATCTATATGAATGCGGCTACCAACCAGATCAACAAGAAAATCAGCATGAAAAAATACGTACTCTCGGATGGAAAGGGGTAGACAAATGTCTTTGTTATCCGCAATGGATACCAGCGCCAGTGGTTTGATGGCTGAAAAACGCCGTATGGAGCTTATTGCACAGAATGTGGCCAATATTGAAACGACCAGGACTACAGACGGCGGGCCCTATAAACGCAAAGTGGCCGTTTTCAAAGAGGTTCTGGACGGCCAGTTGTCCGCCCCTTCCGGTGATAATTTCAGCGGAGCCGGAGTGGAAGTAGCTGAGGTTGTAACCGATAACCAGGAACCACTGCGGGTCTTTGATCCTCAGCATCCTGACGCTGATCAGGATGGCTATGTGTTGAAGCCCAACATCAATTTGGCCGACGAGATTGTCGACTCAATCACTGCTTCCCGGGCTTACTCAGCCAATGTTACGGTTTTGAATACAACCAAGGAAATGGCTGTCAAGGCTCTTAGCATTGGTCGGGGGTAAAACCTCCGGCTTTCTATTTATACATATGTTATCGGAGTTCACTTAATTAAAAGGGAAATGAGGTGCTGAATCTGAATATATTCTCGCTTGGCAGTACCCCTGTGGTTCCCAGCAGCTTTGTCAATGGAAAGTCAACCGGGGAAACCAGTCAAGGCAACCAGTCGACCGCCAGTTTCAAAGATGTATTGGCTGAGAAACTGGAAGAGGCCAACTCCCTGCAAAAACAGGCCGACCAGTTGACGGAAACGTTTATGGCCGGTGGCGAAGCGGATATCCATGAGATGCTCATCGCCATGGAGAAAGCGGATATAGCCCTGCGGGAAACGGTTGAAATCCGCAACAAGTTAGTCGAAGCGTACAAAGAAATAGAAAAGATGCAGATCTGATAAGAAGTGGTGAAATAATTGGCCGTTTGGAAAGAGATCAAAGCCCGCTGGGAGGCTTTGTCCAAAACCCGTAAATCGATTCTGGCAGTGGGAACAGTATGTCTGTTACTGTCTCTGTTTTTCTTTTATCATTGGATGACTAAGATAGAATACGCACCTCTTTTCACAAACCTTCAAGCTGATGCGGCCGGAAGAATTGTAGAAGAGCTGAAATCACTCAATGTATCCTATCAGTTGGCTGATGCCGGACAGACCATCAAGGTTCCTGCCGACCAGGTTTACGACCTGCGCCTGAACCTGGCCAGCAAAGGGGTCATTTCTGAGGGCGGTTACGGTTTCGAATTGTTTGACGAGAGCGATATCGGCGCAACGGATTTCGAACGCAACATAAACTACCAGCGAGCCTTGCAGGAAGAATTGAGGCGCACAATCTGCCAGCTGGATGCAGTCAAACAGGCGCGGGTACATCTGGTCCTGCCAGAGAAGAGCGCTTTCATCAATAACGATCGCAAAGCCCAGGCTTCGATCGTATTGGAACTGAGACCACTGGTCAAGCTCGAGAATGAACAGATCAAGGGCATCGCTGAGCTGGCGGCTGGATCTGTACAAGGCCTGGAGGTGCAAGACGTTAAGATTATAGACACCGCCGGCCACGTTTTGAGCGACAGCATAAAAAATAATGCCGATTCCAATTTGGAATTAAGCCAGCTGGAGCTGAAAAAGAGTTTCGAAAATGATCTGGAGATGCGGGTTCAGCGGTTGCTGGACAGCATATATGGTCCGGATAAAGCGGTAGTAATGATTACTGCCAACCTGGACTTCAACCAGAAACAGGTAGAGCGTATCGTTTACGGTAAAACCGGGGCTATCGCCAGTGAACAGGTCAGCCAGAAGTCCAGCGGCAGCAGCATCAATTCGCTGCCGGTAGGTGATGCCAACCGCGATGAAACCCTGACTGCAGACGGCGCCCTTTCAGGGATTACGGATATGACTTCCACCAAGAATTATGAATTGGATAAGATGTCCGAAAAGGAAGTCTATGCTCCCGGGCGAGTTATATCATTGTCCACAGCCGTAGCTGTCAATGGCGATTTGCCCGCAGATGCCGAGATGCGGATCAAGGATACTGTCTCCGCAGCTATCGGTTTTAATTCCCAGCGTGGAGATACTATCAATATGCTGAGTACCGAATTCGACCAAACCGAAATGGAAGCCATGCAAGCCGAGTTGGACCAGGTCACCGCTGCCGAGAAGAAGCAGCAGAATCTGGAGAACTACTTCTCCTGGGGATTAAAAGGATTTGGCCTCTTGATAGCTTTAATTCTTGGCTTGATGCTGATCCGGGCTTTGCGTTCCCTGGCCCGAGACAACGCTGATTTCTTAATCGATCAGCCGGCTACAGTGCGTACCCTGGAAGAACAAATGCAAAAAGGCAAAAAAGCCAGTGCCCCATTCAGTGAGGATGAAGAGATCCGCAATATAACCAAAGATCAGCCGGATGTTGCCGCACAGATAATCAACAATTGGCTGGTTGATGATAGTGGGAGTGGCGTAAGTGGTTAGAGAAAAAGAGCTTACCGGGGTGCAAAAGGCTGCTATTCTGTTGATCTCCATCGGGCCGGAGAGGGCTGCTTCAGTTTTGAAGCATTTTCCGTCGCATGAAATTGAGAGAATCACTGCGGAAATAGCCAATACCATAGCCATGACTCCAAACGCAGTCAGTTCGGTGCACCAGGAGTTTCTCTCCATGAGCCCCAGCAGGATTTCCAGCTCCAACGGCGGTCTCCAGTACGCCAAAGATTTGTTGTATAAAACCCTGGGCCCGCAAAAATCGGATGAAATAATCAGGTCCTTGAATCTGCAAAGCAAACCTTTTTATTTGCTGCGCCGGATTGAACCCAAAGTGATTGCCAATTTCTTGAATGGTGAGCATCCCCAGGCTATTGCTATGATCCTTTCCTATTTGGATCCCGAGCAATCGGCGGCGATCTTGAGCCTGCTGTCTCCCGAGATTCAAAATGATATTGCCTGGCGTATCGCTACCATGGAAAAGACTTCTCCCGAGATTATCAAGGAAGTGGAATCTGTGTTGGAAACCAGACTATCAGGAATTGTAAGCAAGGAGATGAACAAGGCCGGTGGAATCCAAGAACTGGTCGGCATCTTGAATATGGCTGATAAAGCTACGGAAAAAAGTATCGTTATGGCCTTGGAGATAGAAGATCCGGAACTAGCCGACGAGGTGAAAAACCAATTGTTTGCCTTCGAGGATATCGTCAATATTGATGATTTTTCTATCCGCCGTATCCTGCAGGAAGTCGATAACAAGGATCTGGCCATGGCCCTTAAGGGAGCTGATGAAGAGGTCAGCGGCAAAATCTTCACCAATCTCTCCCAGCGAGCCGGTGAAATGCTCAAGGAAGAGGTGGATTTGCTGGGACCAGTAAGGGTCAGGGAAGTGGAAGAGAAACAGAAGAAGATCGTGCAGATTATCCGCCGGCTGGATGAAGCCGGGCAAATAGTAATCGCTCGGGGTGGTGGAGATAATGATGTTATCCTCTAGGGTTATCAAGAGGGTTGATGGCAATATGGAATCCTGGCCAGTCCAGGTCCGCATTGCCTTGGAGCAAGCAAAAGAAGAAACAGCCAGTATGGTTGTTGATCCACTGACTCCCGATACCGACCTGATCATAAACCAAGCCCAGACCAGAGCTGAGCAGCTGGTCCAAGACGCCAACCAGAGGATCAAAGAGCTGGAACAAGCTGCTTATGAAAAGGGCTACGCCCTCGGGAAACAAGAAGCCATTCTGGTCTACCAGCAGGCGGTCGATGACTATCACCGAATCAGCCAGGACCAGCTCAAGCAGATAAATCAGCTGCACCAAAGAATATACGAAGATAGTGAACAGGAAATGGTGAGCCTGGCAATACAAATCGCGCAGAAATTGGTCTGCCGCCAGCTGGAGATCGATCCCGATACTGTGGTTGACATCACCCGGGCCGCTTGTCAGCAAGTCAAGGAATGCGAAATGGTCATAATTTATGCATCTCCAGCCCAGATCGAGAGTTTGAAAAAAGCAAGGGAGGAAATAGAGGCCCAGCTTTTCAGGGCTAAGAAAATAGAATTCATCGCCGATCCTAGTGTTTTGGAGGGTGGATGCCGGATAGAGACTGAACAGGGATACATAGACGCTACTATTGACAACATGTTGGAACAAATCCGGGTAGCTATCCGGGATAGTGAGCAATGATAGCGGTGCGGCTGGAAAAATACCGCCAGCGTGTCGCCAACGCAGAGCTTTTTGGGCATGTAGGCAAAGTGACCCGGGTGATAGGTATCATCATTGAAGTGACCGGTATATATGCCTCCATTGGAGATGTTTGCACCATAGAAATCAGCGGTCGCAGCGATCGGCTAAGCGCAGAGGTGGTGGGATTCAAAGGGGAATCTTCCATGCTGATGGCTGTGGGAGAAGTTAAAGGGATAGCCCCTGGCTGCAAGGTTTATAATAGCGGCAGCAACTTCAGGATTGCCGTTGGGGAAGAGCTGTTAGGAAAAATATTGAATGGCCGGGGCGAATTCCTTGGTGATGATATAGAGCCCTTGACAGGAGGTACTTATTCAGTACAAAACGAGCCCCCCGGTCCCCTGCTTCGCAGGCCCATAAACAAGGTGCTGGAAACCGGGGTAAAGACTATCGATTCTCTCCTGACCTGCGGCATTGGCCAAAGGATGGGCATATTCGCCGGCAGTGGAGTTGGGAAAAGCACTTTGCTGGGAATGATCGCCCGTAACAGTTCTGCTGATGTAAATGTTATCGGGCTGATTGGAGAAAGAGGCCGGGAAGTACTGGAATTTATCGCTCAGGACCTGGGCCCGGAGGGTTTAGCCCGCTCGGTGGTCATTGCAGCTACTTCCGATCAGCCCGCTTTGTTGAGGGTCAAGGCAGCTCTCGTGGCTACTACAATAGCCGAATTCTTCAGGGACCAGGGTAAAAATGTCTTATTGCTGATGGATTCCGTAACCAGGTTCGCTATGGCGCAGAGGGAAATTGGGCTAGCAGTAGGTGAACCACCGACCACCAAGGGGTATACACCATCAGTCTTTGCAATGTTGCCCAAGATGCTGGAAAGAGCTGGCAACCTGGAACATGGATCGATCACCGGTTTATATACAATTCTGGTGGAAGGTGATGATATGAATGAACCCATTGCTGATGCTACCCGGGGAATATTGGATGGGCATATCGTCTTGTCCAGGAAGATAGCCACCCAAAACCACTTTCCTGCGATTGATGTCCTGGAGAGTATTAGCCGATTGATGCCTGCCATCACCAGTCCAGAACAGCAGGCTATGGCGGGCAGATTGCGCCAGCACATGGCTGCATACAGCCGT
This sequence comes from uncultured Syntrophomonas sp., assembly GCA_964647335.1. GTDB lineage: Bacteria > Bacillota > Syntrophomonadia > Syntrophomonadales > Syntrophomonadaceae > PHAA01. Next base: position 10,139 of record CAZYGL010000026.1, read on the forward strand.
AATGAGGACCTAATCAATATCGGTGCTTATGAGAAAGGTGCCAATCCTGAGATTGATGCCGCAATAAGCATGAATCCGAGAATTAAAAAATTCCTTAAGCAGGACATTTCCGAAGTATACACATGGCAGGGAACCCTAAGTGAAATGGCTGAACTAGTCGGAAATGAGGTGTAGTTTTTGGGCAAGCCGGTTTTCAGGTTAGAAAGCGTTCTACGTTATCGCCAGGGCATTGAAGATCAAGAAATGATCAAGATGCTGAAGGCATCCCAGGTTGTTAAGGAACAAGAGGAAGCAGCGGATCAGCTCAAGCGCGAGAAGCAGCGTCATTATGAAGACTATCAGAGCAGGAGGATGTCCCTCACGGATCTTATGCAACGCGAGGTATACATAGATCAGCTTAACCAACGTCTGGCCCGGCAGACAGAACGGGTGGAGCAAGCCCGGCAGCAGTTAGAAGTCCAACGCTCCAGCGTTGTGGAAGCCTCCACCAGAAAAAAGACCCTGGAACGATTAAAGGAAAAACATCTGGAAGAGCTCCAAATGCAGGTATCCAAGACAGAGCAACAAATCCTGGATGACATCGGGGTAACTGCATATTTTCATAGAGCTAATCAGTAATCCTAATACAATATCCTGGGGAGGAGGTGAAAAATGCTTAAGCTGACAGCAAATCTAAATTTATCGAAAGGGGGGCAGGTGAAAACCAACCCATCAACCGGCAGGGCTGGTAGCAGGGGCAAGAAATCCATGGCTGGGAGTTCAGCGTTTGCTGAAATCGCCCTGCAGATGGTTGCTATTGCCAATAAAACTAATCCCACTGCAGACGCAGCCAAGACCAGCGGGCAAAAATTTCGAGTCGGGCAAAGCGACTGCAAGTGCAAACCGGAATCGATCGGTGAAGCCGATCCTTCTAAAAGGCAGGCTATGAAGCACACCAATTCAGCCAGCCTAAAGACTCCAGCCAATCCCGACCTGGTATTCAACCAGCAGCTGAAACCGGATCAGGGTAATTCGGGTAAAGTTAAGGGTATCCCCGCAACAGTCGCGGATAATGGTTTGAATGCGATGGAGAATGCCGGTGCAGGAAGCGAGACCAATATGCCAAGGCCGACTTT
>CAZYGL010000027.1:0-6422 GCA_964647335.1 uncultured Syntrophomonas sp.
GGCCGGGGTGTTGGGTGGTGCCCGGCAGATCGAATGTGCGGTCAATGGTATCGGTGAGCGAGCCGGAAATGCCTCCCTGGAAGAGATCATCATGGCTTTGTATACCCGCAAGTCATTCTATAACAAAGAAATCGAGGTCAATTATCAGGAGATATACCGCACCAGTCGCCTGGTGAGCAGCCTGACTGGAATGGTAATCCAGCCCAACAAGGCCATTGTAGGGGCCAACGCGTTTTTGCATGAGTCCGGCATCCATCAGGACGGGGTTCTGAAGGAACGGAGTACCTATGAAATCATGAGTCCTGAGCTGGTGGGAGTCTTCAAAAGCAATCTGGTCCTGGGCAAGCACTCGGGGCGCCATGCTTTTAAGGAGAGGCTGCTGGCTCTGGGTTATGATTTGGATGACACCGAACTGGCGAAAGCCTTCGCCGGTTTTAAAGAGATAGCCGACAAAAAGCGCGAGATAAATGACGATGATCTTGAGGCATTGGTGAAGGACCGGGTCAAAGCGGTACCGGAGCGGTTCAGCCTGGAATATCTGCACATCTCCTGCGGGACCGGGGTTATCCCTACTGCTACGGTTAAACTGGGCATCGAAGGCAAAGTGTTCCAAGCGGTCTCCACAGGGGACGGTCCAGTAGAGGCGGCCTGTCACGCGGTGGACCGGATAACCGACATTTATGGTAAAATGATAGACTACAAGCTGCACGCGGTCACCTCCGGCAAGGATGCTCTGGGTGAGGTGCTGTCCAGGATACAGATAGAAGACAATGTATATAACGGGCGGGGGCTCTCCACCGATGTACTGGAAGCCAGTGTCAAGTCGTATATCAATGCCATCAACAAGTACTATTACGAGATTTCCCTGAGAGACCAGGATTAACGATAAAATAGCTAAATGGAGGAAATTCTATGGGAATGACCATCAGCCAGAAGATTCTGGCCGCCCATGCCGATCGTAAACATGTGGAGGCCGGAGAACTGCTTAATTGCCGACTGGATGTCATCCTGGGCAATGATGTCACTGCCCCGGTGGCCATAGCTGAGTTCAGCCGCCTGGGTCTCGGCCGGGTTTTCGACAAGGAGAGCATAGTCCTGGTCCCGGATCATTTCACTCCCAACAAGGACATCAAATCGGCGGAACAATGCAAGATCGTGCGCGAATTCGCCAGGGACTTCGGCATCAAGAACTATTTCGAAATTGGTCAGATGGGGATAGAGCATTGCCTGTTGCCGGAACAAGGGCTGGTAGGTCCAGGGGATTTGATCATAGGAGCTGACTCCCATACCTGCACCTATGGCGCTTTGGGAGCTTTTGCCACCGGGGTGGGATCAACGGATATGGCTGCAGCCATGGCTACCGGGGAAGCCTGGTTCAAGGTACCGGAGAGCATCAAGTTCATCTACCATGGCCAAGCTTCGCGCTGGGTAGGCGGGAAGGATTTCATCCTCCACACCATCGGTGACATTGGGGTCGACGGAGCTCGTTATATGTCGATGGAATTCACCGGGGAAGCCATCAGGAACCTGTCGATGGACAACCGTTTTTCCATGGCCAATATGGCCATCGAAGCCGGGGGCAAAAACGGCATAATCGCTGCAGATGAAATAACCCTGGCTTATATCAAAGACCGGGTGCGCCGGCCCTATACCATATACCAGTCAGATCAGGATGCTGTTTACGCCAGGGTCATCGAATATGATGTCACCGACCTGGAACCTGTGGTGGCTTTCCCGCATTTGCCGGAAAATACCCACCCGGTCAGCCAGGCAGCCGGCATCACCCTTGATCAGGTCGTAATCGGATCCTGCACCAACGGCAGGATAGAAGACCTCCAGGCAGCGGCAGAGATTCTAAAAGGGCGTCGGGTACATCCGGGATTGCGCCTCATTATTCTGCCCGGCACCCAGGAAATATACCTGGAGGCCATGCAGCGCGGCTTCATCGAGACCTTTATCCGAGCCGGGGCAGCGGTGAGCACCCCAACCTGCGGCCCTTGCCTGGGAGGGCACATGGGCATCCTGGCTAAAGGCGAGAGGGCCTTGGCCACCACCAATCGCAATTTTGTAGGCCGGATGGGACACCCTGAAAGCGAGGTCTATCTTTCCAATCCGGCGGTGGCAGCGGCCAGTGCGGTAACCGGCCAAATTACTCCGCCATGGGAGGTGTAAGGAAATGAAATTTACCGGCAAGGTTCACAAATTCGGAGCCAATATCGATACCGATGCGATCATCCCAGCTCGTTACCTGAATACATTTGATCCTAGAGAGCTGGCCCGTCACTGCATGGAAGACGCCGACCAGGAGTTCCCCAACAAAGTGCAGCCCGGCGATATCATCGTAGCCGACAAGAACTTTGGCTGCGGCAGTTCCCGGGAACACGCCCCCATCGCTATAAAAGGGGCGGGGATTTCCTGTGTAATAGCCGATTCCTTCGCCCGCATCTTCTATCGCAATGCCATCAATATAGGCCTGCCCATACTGGAATCGCCGGAAGCTGTTGCAGCCATCCAGGAAGGTGATACGGTTGAGGTGGACCTGGAAAGCGGCAAGATCAAGAACCTGCGGACCGGCGACGAATACCAGGCTACCCCCTTCCCCGAATTTATGCAGGGGATCATCTCCCAGGGCGGCTTGATCAACTACGTAAAAGAAAAAACCGAGTCCTAGGATTCGAAAGGAGCATATTCATGTATAAGATCGCGGTACTGCCCGGGGATGGGATAGGGGCAGAAATCCTACCTGAGGCCATTAAAGCATTGCAGGCAATCGGGAGCAAGTTTGGGCACCAGTTCCAGTTCACCGAGGCTCTTATCGGCGGAGCCGCTTATGATGCAGTGGGACATCCGCTGCCGGATAGCACCCTGGAACTGTGCCGTTCTTCAGACGCGGTGCTGTTAGGGGCCATAGGCGGGCCCAAATGGGATAGCCTGCCGGTCCATCTCCGTCCGGAAGTTGGGGCTTTGCTGCCCTTGCGCAAGGAACTGGGGCTCTACGCCAACCTGCGCCCCTGCATGCTGTTCCCTAGTCTGATCCACGCCTCAACCCTGAAAGATGAGGTTATTTCGGGGGTGGACCTGATCGTGATCCGCGAACTGACCGGGGGACTTTATTTCGGGGAAAAGAGCCGCGAAAAAACAGCTGATGGCGGCCAGAAGGCTACTGATATATTGAGCTACTCCACCTTTGAGATTGAGAGAATCTCCCGTTTTGCTTATGAAGTCGCCCGTAAGCGCCGTCGCAAGCTTTGTTCGGTAGACAAAGCCAATGTGCTGGAGAGTTCACGGTTGTGGCGGGAAACGGTTACAGCAATGGCTTCAGACTATCCAGATGTGGAGACCAGCCATATGTATGTGGACAATTGTTCCATGCAGCTGATCAGAAATCCCAGGCAATTCGATGTAATTGTGACCGAGAACATGTTCGGGGACATCCTTACCGATGAGGCTTCCATGCTGACGGGCTCCATCGGTATGCTGCCCAGCGCTTCTATAGGTGGGCAAGTTGGTCTCTACGAGCCTTCCCATGGCAGTGCTCCGGACATAGCCGGCCAGCAGAAGGCCAATCCCCTGGCTACTATATTGTCAGCGGCCATGATGCTGCGTTATTCTTTCAACCTGGAAGAAGAGGCCAGGGCTATAGAGTCCGCAGTGCAGCAGATCATGGCAGAGGGCTACCGCACCCCGGACTTGATGGAAGCGGGGCAAATCCTGGTTAACACCACCCAAATGGGTGATTTGGTGGAACAGAAAATTTTGGCTTAAATGATAGGAGGGCTAACATTGGGGATTTAAAGTTGGATGTAAAGATTTATGACACGACATTGCGGGATGGGTCACAGGGTGAAGGGATATCTTTTTCAGTCGATGACAAGATCAAGATAGCCCGCAAACTGGATTACCTGGGCGTAGCCTACATCGAGGGAGGATGGCCGGGGAGCAATCCTAAAGACCTGGATTTTTTCCGCCAGATGAAAGAATGCGAGCTGAAACATGCCCGGTTGAGCGCTTTCAGCTCTACCCGTAAAGCGGGCGGAAGTGTCAAACAGGACAGCAATATCATTGCTCTGCTGGCGGCCGAGGTACCGGTGGCGGCTATCTTCGGCAAGGCTTGGGATTTTCACGTCCTGCGGGCCCTGGAGACCACCCTTGCAGAGAACCTGCACATGGTGCGGGATACGGTTGCCTACCTCAAAGACCGGGGCCTGGAAGTGATTTTCGACGCCGAGCATTTTTTTGACGGTTATAAAAATAATCCTGACTACGCCCTGGAGGTACTGGGGGCTGCGGCTGGAGCCGGAGCAGAGTGCTTGGTCCTGTGCGACACCAATGGCGGCACCATGCCCTGGGAACTGGTCCAGATCATCGAAACAGTGCAAAAAAACATGGCTAGTCCCCTCGGGATCCATACCCACAATGATTCCGGGGTGGCAGTGGCTCACTCCCTGCTGGCTGTCAACCATGGGTGCGTGCAGGTACAAGGCACCTTCAACAATTATGGCGAACGCTGCGGCAATGCGGACCTATGTTCCATAATCCCCAACCTGGAGCTCAAGATGAACAAGCGCTGTCTGCCCCCGGGGAATCTGCGGCGCCTGACAGAGGTTTCCCACTATATCAACGAGATAGCCAACATGCCGAGCCCCAACAATCAACCATTTGTGGGCTATGGGGCTTTTGCCCATAAAGGGGGCATACATGTCAGTGCCTTGTTGAAGGACGCCCAGACTTATGAGCATATCGATCCTGAACTGGTGGGCAATCACCGCCGGGTGTTGGTATCGGAATTGTCTGGGATTTCAAATCTGTTGTACAAGGCCAAGGAACTGAACCTGGATGTGAACAGCTACGATGCCGAGACCCGCAAGGTTATCAAACAGATCAAGGATCTGGAGAGCCAGGGCTTCCAGTTTGAAGGGGCAGATGCTTCCCTGGAGTTGTTGCTGCGCAAGGCTTTCGGTCAATTTGAGGACTATTTCCAGCTTAAGAATCTCAAGATCATCCTTGAGAAACAGGAAGAAGGCGGCTTTATCGCCGAGGCCATGATCAAACTGACCATCGGGGATGATACTTTCCATACCGCTGCTGAAGGCGACGGGCCGGTAAATGCCCTGGACAATTCCCTGCGCAAGGCTTTGACTGAGGTGTACCCGGAAATCAATGAGATGCACCTGACCGACTACAAAGTCCGGGTACTGGACGGGAACCTGGGTACCGCTGCCCGGGTCAGGGTTTTGATCGAGTCCTCCAATCAGCTGGAGAAATGGAGTACTGTAGGTGTTTCTGAGAATATAATCGAAGCCTCCTGGCAGGCCCTGGTGGACAGTATTAACTATATGCTGATGAAAAAGAGTCTGCAGCAGGGATAAGGAAACCGGTATCGCTGCCCAGACAGAATAAAACCTCTAAACGCCCGGGAATCTTTTAGCGTGATTCCAGGGCGTTGGTGTTTGGTGCTACGTAGGACCGCTTTTGGCACCCGTGCGGACCATGAAGCAGGACTAAAACCTTCCCATGGCGAAACTTCAGGACAGTTGTATTATCCAGATGAAGAGTAGGTCCCGGCAGACAGTGTACACGCCATGGCAGAAAGGCTCTGGGACAAGAAATTGGCGAGGGAGCGGGGGAGTAAATATGAAGGGTGATCTGGGTCTGGTTTTGAATCCCATTGGGATAGTCCATTCGAGCATGAAGGATGTGGAAGATATCCCGCTGCCTGACCGGTCGGCGGAAGTGGAGATCTATGCCCAGTACCAGCCGGCCCTTTTACGCATAGAGGAGAATTCTCACCTCTGGCTTTTGCTCTGGTTCCACAAATCCAACCGCCAGATGCTGGTGGGAGCCCCACGACGGCTCAATCCGGACCTGCCCGATTACGGTGTTTTCAGCCTGCGTTCACCAAACCGCCCAAATCCCATTGCCCTTTACCTGGTGGAACTGGTTTCCCGGCAGGACAACATCCTGAAAGTCAAGGGGATCGATGCTATCGACCAGACTCCGGTGCTGGACATCAAACCCTACTATGAACAGGACATAGTATTTTCTCCCCGCACTTCATATATAAGGGCTGCTGATCGCACCGTCCGCCACAATATCATGTTGAAAGAAGCCCTGCGGCATCACCAGGAGTTATGCCGGGATGCTAACCTGGCCGTACGTATGGCCCTGGCTGCGGAGGAATATATGGGACATCTCAACCAACCTGAGCTCAACATTACCGTTTACGGTTCCCGTTGCCTGGGAGACACCCTCCAGGGACTGACCCGGGCCCGCCTGGCTAATCCTGCCCGTTTCACATACCGGGAGAGTTCGCACCTTTGCCGCAGCATCTGGGAGCGGCCGGGCCGCAATCTAATGATAACGGCGCGGGATCTCGGGCCGGTTGGAGATTGGTATGATCCGGACGACGAGGACCTGTTCAC
>CAZYGL010000027.1:6522-9904 GCA_964647335.1 uncultured Syntrophomonas sp.
AAATCTCACCGGGACAAGGGCGCCCTGGCCACCATAGCCCTCAAAGAAGTCGAGGATGTTGAGAATTTTGGCATAGTCATCATTGCTGACGATGGCCGCATTAAGAGTTTTCAGGAAAAACCCCGACCGGAACAGGCTTTGAGCCGGGTAGCCAACACCGGTATCTATGTCTTCGAACCCGAGATATTTGACCTGATACCACCGGAACAGTTTTATGATTTCGGCAAAGAGCTTTTCCCGCTGTTGGTCAGCAAGGCAGCTCCCTTTTACGGGGTCACAGTTAGCGGTTACTGGTGCGATGTAGGTAATATCGAGACCTATCGCCAGGCTCATGCTGACATCCTGGCTGGCCGGGTGAAGGTGAAGACCGAAGGCAAGCTTCTTGCAGCCGCAGCTCCGGCCCGGGTTCTCTTGGGCGACGGGGTCGAACTGGGAACAGGAGTGAGTTTCAGCGGCAGCGTTGTGCTAGGGGCTGACTGCAGAATCGGCGATGGAGTACACATCAGCGACACCGTTATATGGGACAATACTAGGGTGGATAATGGTTGCAGGATAGAGAGAGCTGTGATCGGATCCCGCTGTCAGATCGGCGCTGCCCAGCGGCTGGCATCTAGTACGGTGTTGCCCAGCCAGAGCATTATCTGATTTTTTCTGGGATCTGCCCCCCCAAAAAAAAAGACACCAGAGGAGCTTTTAGCTTCCGGTGTCTTTTTTGTTAACGGAACAAGGTCTACTCGGATTGTGGGCTGGCCAAGAGCTCGGTGAAGTTCTCGTCCAGTATCTTCATATCAAAGTTCTGGATCTGCTCCAGGGCTGAATCATCAATGGCCGACATATTGAATATTCTGAATTGGCCGTTTTCCATGATGAGTATGGCCGCTTCCTTGCTGGTTACCTCATTGTTTTCCTTGAATTCATAGACGACTATGGCACTCTTCTCGCCGATTTTGGTGTAATCCTTCATGATTTCGATAGAAAGGCCTTCAGGCAGCTGGTTCTCAGCCTCTATCTCTCCTATGACCGCAGCGATCCCTTTTTCTATATTAGCCCGATCGGCTACCAGATCAGCTGCATCCATTTCAGCATATTCGGGCAGGAAGCGGGCAGCCCAGAAAACGCTCAGGTTCTGGGAGACAGTCTCATAATTGCGATCGAAATAAGCGGTATAGAAGTTTTTAACGGTCTTTTCCGGTGCCGGGGTGTCACCGTAAACCGCCCATCCATAGAGGGCAGCCAGGCACAGGATGATAATCACGAAAAGCCCCCGGGGTACTCTGCTTGGCCCGGGAGTCTCTTTAACCGCATGGGTACTGTCATGTGCAGTGTTTGACAATTTCCAAATACCTCCGTTTTCATATAATATAGACATAGTACAAAGACTATTCTACTCCTTTTGCACTATATAAACAATGCGAGCAGAGGCATTTTAAGCCGGTATTCAGAAAAAGCTTGCGGCATTAGCCTGCGTTACAGCGGGCCGACGCAGCCAGGGGGACAGGATTTGAGGAAGATTGTGGTTATTGGAGGCGGGCCGGCAGGCATGATGGCTGCTATCACTGCCGCAGAGCATGGTGCTCAGGTAATCCTGGTGGAAAAAAAGGACCGGGTAGGGCGCAAACTTAGCATTACCGGCAAAGGACGGTGCAATTTGACCGCGGCGGTTGACAAACCGGCTCTGATCGCGGGGATGGTGGGGAATGGGCGTTTCTTATACAGCGCTTTCAGCGAGTTCTCCAACCGAGACTTGATGGATTGGTTTGCCCGACGTGGACTCAGGACCAAAGTGGAGCGGGGTCAACGTGTATTTCCCGAATCGGACCGGGCTTTGGACGTGGTCCAGGTAATGCAGGAAGCCCTCTTTAAAAGCGGGGTGCAGGTGCTGGCCGGCCATGAGGTCAGAGGGCTCAAAATAGATGCAGGTCGGATCAAGGGCGTAAGGGGCCACCAGGAGGACTGGGAGGCGGATGCGGTTATTGTGGCTACCGGCGGTTTATCTTACCCGGGGACGGGATCCACGGGAGATGGCTACCGCTGGGCTGCGGAGGCCGGGCATACCATAGTGGAACCCAGACCAGGACTGGTGCCGTTGGTGACGGCCGAGGAGTGGATAGAGGACCTGCAGGGTTTAAGCCTGAAGAATACCCGGGCTACAGCTTACGATGCAGGGGGTAAGAAGATAGCCCAGGATATGGGCGAACTGCTGTTTACCCATTACGGGTTATCCGGGCCGATAATCCTATCCATGAGCCGGGATATCGGTGAATACCTTTACCGGCATGGCCCCCCGGTCAGAATGGAATTGGATCTGAAACCAGCCTTAAGCGAGGAAAAACTGGATGAACGGGTCCTGCGGGACCTGGGCCGGAACGCCCGCAAGATGTTCAAAAACTCCCTGGATGAACTGCTGCCGCAAAAACTGATTGGAGTGATCATCAACCTGAGCGGGATAGAGCCAGCCAAGGCCTGCCACCAGGTCGGCCGCAGCCAGCGCTTAGGCTTGGTGCATCTGCTCAAACATCTGCCCCTGACCATAACCGGGACCAGGCCGATTGCAGAGGCCATAGTCACAGCGGGCGGAGTCAGCATCAAGGAAATAGATCCGCGCACGTTGGGCTCCAAGTTGGTAGAGGGTCTGTTCCTGGCGGGGGAGGTGCTGGATGTTGACGGTTATACCGGGGGGTACAACCTGCAGGCAGCTTTTTCGACGGGGTATGTAGCCGGCAAGTATGCGGCCCGGCCCGTTGACTAAAACTGGACTTATCTGTTAACATTCAGGGGTATTATGGGATATAGAGGCTAGCAAGACAGGAGGAATAATCCAAGTGAAAACCGCCATGAACAATTACCGGGGGTCATCCGATTATATCGTAAGTGATGACTTGCGCCACAGCGTCAATATAGCCATCGCCCTGGGCAAACCCCTCTTGATCAAGGGTGAGCCAGGCACCGGCAAGACCATGCTGGCCCAGAGCATAGCTTCTGCCCTGGGCATGGAACTTATGATCTGGAACATCAAATCCACCACCAAGGCCCAGGAGGGACTGTATGTCTACGACACGGTGCAGCGGCTCTATGACAGCCAGTTCCAGGACCACGACGTAGCCAATATAAAGCAGTACATCAAATCTGGCAAACTGGGTGAGGCATTCCAGAGCGATGAACAGGTGGTATTGCTGATCGATGAGATCGATAAAGCCGATCTGGAATTCCCCAATGATCTGCTCTGGGAACTGGACCAGATGAGTTACTACATCCCAGAGACCCGGGAGACCATTAAAGCCAAGAGCCGGCCAATTGTGATAATCACCAGCAATGCGGAAAAGGAGTTGCCCGACGCGTTTTTACGCCGCTGTGTTTTTCACTACATCGCTTTTCCGAATCC
>CAZYGL010000027.1:10004-11214 GCA_964647335.1 uncultured Syntrophomonas sp.
CAGCAGAAGACCCAGAACCGCATGCCCCCCCGCAGCAATCAGTGGAGCCGTTAGGAGCGAGAGCTTTGTTTACAGAATTCTTCTATTATTTACGCAATTTTGGCGTGCCGGTTGCGTTGAACGAATGGCAGGACCTGATGGAGGCTTTGGATCGTGGTATGGCCGTTTCCAGCCTGCACGCTTTCTATCAGCTGAGCCGTGCCTTGCTGGTCAAGACTGAAGCCCATTACGACAGGTTTGACCTGGCATTTGCCAGCTATTTGGGGGACCTGGAAAGCCCGGAAGGTCTGCCCGACAAGATATGGGAGTGGTTGGACCGGGAATTGCCCGAACAGGAAGTGACTGAAGCCATGCGCCGCAATCATCTTCAATTGGACCTGGAAGAGATGAAACGCATGCTGGCTCAGCGTTTGGCTGAACAGACCGAAGCCCATCACGGAGGCAACCGCTGGGTAGGAACCGGCGGCACCTCGCCTTTCGGCCATTCCGGTTATCATCCCGGCGGCATCCGCATCGGAGGCAATACCCGCAGTTTGTCGGCGGTCAAGGTAGCTGGAATGAGGCGCTTCCAGGAATTCCGTACCGATGAGACGCTGGGTGTTCGCCAGTTCCAGTTGGCTTTGCGCAAGCTGCGGCAATTTACTACCCGCTTGGATGGGGCCAAGGAAGAGATTGATGTTGACGGGACTATCGATAAGACCTGTCAGAATGCCGGCCGCCTTGAACTGGTATGGGCCCGGCCCCGGGCCAACAGCATGAAGGTACTGCTCCTGATGGATGCCGGGGGATCCATGCGGGCTTACAGCAGGCTATGCAATCAATTGTTCACTGCGGTCAACAGATCAAATCATTTCAAGGATATGAAAATATTCTATTTCCATAACTGCATTTATGACTGGCTGTACCATGACTCCAGCTGCAGCCAGCGGGCATATACCGACACAGAGCATATCCTGCACACCTGCAACAGTGACTACCGGGTGATTATCGTGGGCGATGCCAGCATGTCTAGCTATGAACTGATGAGACCGGGGGGAGTAATCGACTGGGGACTGCACAATGAAATGCCTGGCATCGAATGGCTGCGGCGCATTCGCAACCATTTCGAATATTCGGTCTGGCTGAATCCAATCCCTGCCCAGTACTGGGATTGGACCGAGGGTGCTTTTACTATCAAGAACATCGCCAAGGTATTCCCTATGGACGAATT
>CAZYGL010000028.1:0-11102 GCA_964647335.1 uncultured Syntrophomonas sp.
TAGCTGTCAAGCAGGAAGCCAGCCTTAGTGAAGCCCTGGCCACCATGTTGGACCAGGGGATTCTCAAGGTACCGGTGCTGGATTCCGCAAACCGCTTCCTGGGGGAGATCCAACTGGAAGATATAGCTCATTTCGAGAGCCGCCGGATCAATGTTAGAAAAAATGGGGATCGGGGGGTAACGGGATGAGCAGGCGTGTTCAGGAGTGGATGATCATCCTGTTTTGCTCCGGAGCGCTGCTGGTCATGGCAATGTTGCCAGAAGTGTGGGATAATTGGGCTAAACAGGCATTCCCCGGCATAACCGCCACCAGCTATCCCGGCACGTCCTTGCTGCAGCTGTTGGAAGAACACCTGCTGCTGGTGGGAGCATCCAGCCTCATTGCGGTTGCCCTGGGAATAGGGTTGGGCATATATGTTACCCGTCCTTATGGCCGGGAATACCTGGAGACGGCCCATGACATTTCGGCTATAGCCCAGACTTTTCCTCCCGTGGCGGTCATCGCCCTGGCGGTTCCCGCCTTGGGCTTTGGTTACAAACCGACGATTCTGGCTTTGTTCATGTATGGCATACTCCCGGTACTCAAGAACACCATAGCCGGTTTGGAGGATGTATCACCGGATGTGATCGAAGCTGCCAAGGGTCTGGGAATGAGTCCTATCCAGGTTTTAAAGCGAGTGGAGGTGCCCCTGGCCTTGAATGTTATTATAGCCGGGATCAGAACCTCGGTAATCGTCAATATTGGCACGGCTACGGTTGGTGCGGCTTTCGGAGCCGGCGGCCTGGGGGGGCCAATAATCGCCGGGTTGGTGCGAGACAATCCTGCTCTCATCCTACAGGGGGCAGTGCCGGTGGCGCTTATGGCGATCAGTGCCGATCTGCTGCTGGCCCAGTTGGAAAGAAGTGTTTAGCGGTTAAGGCTATTTGAGGAGGTAGATCGATGTCAGCAGATGATTCCGCCACCAGGAAACAGAATCGGGTATCCCTCAGACCAGGGGAACTGGGGATAGAACAGCTTGCTGCCGCCTTTGACCTGGTAAATGGATCATTTTGCATATATGACCGGGAAGGGCGAGTATTATATATGCACCATGACCTGATGGAGCTGATCGGGGTAGGCCCTGACAACCTGGCCTCTCTCAATATTGTCGACCTGGCCATCGATCGTCACAAAAAACGTATCCGGGAAAGATTGAAGGCTCGCATGGCGGAAGGCGGCAAGAGCAACTGGGAACTGCCGATCAAAAGCCGTGACGGGGAGGAATTATATGTAATCGCCAGGACCTCCCCCTGGTATGAAAAGGGTGAAATTGCAGGGGAGATATTGCTGATCGAAGATATCACCGAACTCAAGAGGACCGATGCCCAGCTCCGTGAATCACAGCGCCGTATGGCGGATGTAATTGAATCCCTGCCTGACGCTACCATGGTAATCGACAAGCGAGGCCGGATAATCTACTGGAACCGTGAAATGGTCGACCTGACCGGTTACCCGGCCAAAGATATGGTGGGCAAAGACAATTATGAACATGCAATCCCTTTTTACGGCATGAGACGACCGATCCTTATCGATATGGCTGTAGACCCCCAGGTAAAAATAGCCCAGCATTATCTCTATATCCACCGGGAGGGCAATGTGCTCTATACCGAGACCAAAACCGGCAAACTCAAGGGGCGGGAGCGGATTCTGTGGGGTCGGGCCGCGCCTTTGTTCGATACCAAGGGAGAAATTGTGGGGGCGATCGAGTCAGTCCGGGACATCACAGATCGCAAGGAAGCCGAAGAAGATCTGAAAAAAAGCCATGAGCGCCTGGAAGCTATCTTCAGCGGCACCGTGAGTGCGCTGGCAGTGACTACGGAGAAAAGGGATCAATTCACCTCCGGGCATCAGCGCCGGGTTGCTGCCCTGGCGACTGCCATCGCAAAAGAGATGGGGGTGGCAGAGAAAATCATGGAAGATATCCGAGTAGCGGCCACCATGCACAATATAGGCCAGCTCTATGTTCCTATCGACATCCTGAGCAAATCCAGCCGGCTTTCGGACATAGAGATGCTGTTTGTCAAAACCCACCCCAGTGCAGGGTATGACATAGTAAAAAGCATTCCTTTCGAGGGGCCGATCGCGGAGATTATCCTCCAGCACCACGAGCGCTGGGACGGCTCTGGATATCCCCGGGGCCTCAGCGGTGAAAAGATACTGCTGGAGGCAAGGATCCTGGCGGTAGCAGATGTGGTGGAGGCCATGGTTTCACATCGGCCTTATAGGATCGCACCGGGTCTGGAGCGGGCCCTGGCCGAGATAAAGGACAACGCCGGCCGGCTTTATGATCCCAATGTGGTCAATGCCTGTCTGAACCTGATCCAGAAGCAAGACATGACTCTGCCCAGCGGAGCTGAAGGGCAATCAAGCGAGCGGGGACCGATACGTTAAATAAGAGCTCCTCAATTGTCGCGGATAGGAGTGAGCACAGATGCCTGATATGATGGCAGAATTGATGGTGTGGGCGGCAGGGCTGATCCTGCTTGGGCTGGTGATGGTGCTGATCGCTCAGCAACGCTGGGAAGCCGGAACTTTGGCCAAGGCCCGGGATCTATTCAGCTGTGTCCCTGAAGATGAGTCCGGTTTGGTACAGGAATCTGAGCTGGAGGGTTTGCCGGACTGTGTCAAGCAGTGGCTGCGACGTTCCGGGATCATAGGCCAGGCCAGGATCCACCGGGTAAAACTGATCCAGTCGGGCCGGATGCGAACTGCACCCGACAAGCCCTGGCTGCCCTTCGATGCGGTTCATTATGTCAATGTTGACCATCCAGGTTTTGTGTGGAAAGCTCGGGTGAAGGTAGCTCCAGGAATCCATATGCTCGGGATGGACCGCTATTTCCAGGGGCATGGTTTTATGAACATCAAATTACTGGGAATAATACCGCTGGTTAATGCCAAGACGGGACCGGAGATGGATCAGAGCACTATGCTGAGGTATCTGGCGGAGCTGATCTGGTATCCGACTGCTGCCTTAAACAGTTATATACAATGGGAAGAAATAGACCAGCACAGTGCCCGGGCAGTCATGTCCTGGCAGGGAATCACCGCCGGAATAGTGCTCAATTTCGAGGAGGCTGGAGACCTGAAGAGCAGCGTGGGCAAGCGCTACCGGGAAATAGCCGGCCAGTATGTTTTGACCGACTGGGGAGGAGTAGCTGTAGGCTACGCTGATTTCCACGGGCTGAGGATAACGAATCGGACCGATGTGGTTTGGAAGCAGCAAAGCGGTGATTTCAACTGGATGCAGGTCGAAGTCACTGCCATCGAATACAATCCACCGGGCATATGATTTCAGATGGCAGAGCAGTAAAAACGTTGAGGTAGTGAAGGAAGGGAGGAACAGGTTGTGGACATGATCAGGCTGGCCGGAGTGGATGAAATACCTCCAGGCACTATGAAAGCTTTCACTGTTGGTACCTCGACCGTACTGGTGGTGAACAATGCAGGGAGTTACTATGCTGTGGACAACCGGTGCACCCACATGGGGGGAAACCTTTCCAAGGGAAAGCTGGAAGGCAGCATCGTAACCTGCCCCCGGCACAAATCCAGGTTTGATGTGACCACCGGTGCTGTCTTATCGGGACCCAAGATACCATTGTTCCGCATCAAGATCGATCCAGTCCGGACTTACGCAGTAAAGACTGAAGCCGGACAGATTTACTTGGCAATAAAATAGGACCGGGGAAGCCTGCTGCGCTTCCCCCGAATAGTCTGTGCTCGCTACAAGACGGGATCAAGCCGAGAGGTCTCCTACTTGAGCTCTTCGATGATCTCCTCCACTTCCTCCGCACCTTTTTTGTAAAAGGATTCTTCATCAGGAGCCAACTCCATTAGGAGACGCAAAAACTCACCGGCGTGAACTTTTTCCTCATCGGCGATATCCAGCAAAACGGATCGGGCCAGCTTGTTGTCGGTGGACTCAGCCAGCTGGACATAAAGCTGAACAGCTTCATATTCCGCTGCCACCATGAAGCGTATAGCCCGGATCAGTTCTGAGTCGGTGAGCTTCCGGTCATTGGCCAAACCGGAAAAAGAGTTGCCGAAATCAGCCATTGAAATTCCCCCTTTCTAGACTTATTTTAACATAGCCGCAGGCTGGGGGACAAAAAAGGGAGAGACAGCGTCTCTCCCCAGATATGGGCGGCCGTGACTATTGGATCTCGGCGTGGTATTCCTGCAGTGATTTGAGCTGACCGGGATGCAGGTCATTTTCCTTGTAAGCCGCTATGCCTTTAGCACTGGCCAGGGCTGCCGCCATAGTGGTCAGGTACGGCACCTTGTTTTTGATGGCGGTTTTCCTGATGTATGAATCGTCATACTGGCTCATTTTGCCCCGCGGGGTATTTATGACCAGGTTGATGGCGCCATTGGTTATCGCATCCACAATGTTAGGCCGTCCCTCGTAGAGTTTATTGATAGGTTCGCAGGGAATGCCGTTATCCAGCAGGAAACGATAGGTTCCACCGGTAGCCTTGATCTTGAATCCGATCTTGGCGAATTCTCTGGCTGTCTCCAGAGCCTCCGGTTTGTCCTGGTCATTCACGCTGATAAGGACGGTGCCAGAGGTAGGCAGGGATGACTGGGTGGCTTCCTGGGCCTTGTAATAAGCCAACCCGAATGAATCGGCTATACCCAGAACCTCGCCGGTTGACCGCATCTCCGGTCCCAGGATGGGATCCACTTCCTGGAACATATTGAAGGGGAATACCGCTTCTTTGACCCCAAAATGGTTTATCTTCCTGGCTGCAAGCTGATGCACCGAGTATTTCTGGCCGGAATTGGCGGCCATCATGATCTCTGTGGCGATCCGGGCCATCTGTATGTTGCAGACTTTGGAAACCAGCGGCACAGTGCGGGAGGCCCGGGGATTGGCTTCCAGCACGTAGACCATATCGTCAGCGATGGCATACTGCATATTCATAAGCCCCACCACATTTAGTTCCTGGGCGATTTTGCGGGTATATTCCTCAATGGTGGCAACATGCCGGGCTGGGATAGTGATGGGGGGGATGACACAAGCCGAATCCCCAGAGTGGATGCCGGCTAATTCGATATGCTCCATAACAGTGGGCACAAAAGCATCACTGCCATCAGCTATGGCATCAGCCTCGGCTTCGACGGCATTGGACAGGAAACGGTCGATCAGGATCGGTCGCTCCGGGGTCACCCCGACCGCTGCGGCCAGGTATTGCCTGAGCATTTCTTCGTCATGCACCACTTCCATGCCCCTGCCGCCCAAAACGTAGGAGGGGCGGACCATAAGCGGGTAGCCGATACGGTTGGCGATGGCCAAGGCTTGCTCCAAGTCCACAGCCATGCCGGATTCTGGCATGGGTATGCCAAGTTTCTCCATGATCTGCCGGAAACGGTCCCGGTCTTCAGCCAGGTCGATGGTTTCAGGACTGGTGCCCAGGATTATGACTCCGGCGGTTGCCAATTCGCTGGCAAT
This sequence comes from uncultured Syntrophomonas sp., assembly GCA_964647335.1. Taxonomy (GTDB): domain Bacteria; phylum Bacillota; class Syntrophomonadia; order Syntrophomonadales; family Syntrophomonadaceae; genus PHAA01. The sequence continues at coordinate 5,489 of CAZYGL010000028.1, forward strand.
ATTCAAAGGAGTCTGTCCCCCGAATTGTATGATCACCCCCAGGGGTTTTTCCTTATGGTAGATGCTCAGAACATCCTCCACTGTCAGGGGTTCGAAGTAGAGTTTGTCGGAGGTATCATAGTCAGTGGAGACTGTCTCAGGATTACAGTTCACGATTACGGTTTCATAGCCCAGGTCGCGCAGGGCGAAGGCGGTATGAACACAGCAGTAATCGAATTCTATGCCCTGGCCGATGCGGTTGGGTCCACCGCCCAGGATCATGACTTTAGGCTTGTCACTGGCTTTCGTCTGGTCAGGAGCGTTGTAGGTTGAGAAATAATAAGCGGCATTTTCGACTCCGCTTACCGGCACCGCTTCCCAGCCTTCTTCGACCCCAAGGGCGATCCGCTGGGCTCGTATTTCTTTCTCCGGGCACTCCAGGAGCTGGGCCAGGTAGCGATCGGCGAAGCCGTCCTTCTTAGCCTGCATGAGCAGCTGGGCGGGGAGTCGGTCCCCCTTGTACCGGAGGATTTCTTCTTCCAAGTTGACTAAATCAAGCATCTGCCTGATGAACCAGGGTTTGATGTGGGTGAGCTGGTAGAGCTGGTCTACATCTGCACCTTTACGCAGGGCTTCATACATTACAAATTGCCTTTCGCTGGTAGGCTCAGCCAGCATGGCCATAAGTTCTTCCTTGGAGCGCTGGTTGAAATCCTTGGCAAAGCCCAGTCCATAACGATTGATTTCCAGGGAACGGATGGCCTTCTGGAAGGCTTCCTTATAGTTCTTGCCTATGCTCATTACTTCGCCTACTGCCCGCATTTGGGTTCCCAATTTGTCAATGGAGCCAGGGAATTTCTCAAAAGCCCAGCGGGCAAACTTGATCACCACGTAGTCACCGGAGGGGGTGTATTTGTCAAGGGTGCCATCCCGCCAGTAGGGGATCTCATCAAGAGTCAGACCCGCTGCCAAGAGAGTGGAAACCATGGCGATGGGAAATCCGGTGGCTTTGGAGGCCAGGGCCGAGGATCGCGATGTGCGCGGATTTATTTCGATGATGACCACCCGTCCCGTCTTGGGATCATGGGCGAACTGTATATTGGTGCCTCCAACTACCTCTATGGCGTCAACCACGTCATAGGAATATTTCTGCAGGCGCTGCTGCAGTTCCGGAGCTATGGTCAGCATGGGTGCGGCGCAGAAGGAATCACCGGTATGAACCCCCATGGCATCTATGTTTTCGATGAAACAGACCGTTATCTTCTGGTTCTTGGCATCACGGACCACCTCAAGCTCCAGTTCCTCCCAGCCCAGGACCGATTCCTCCACCAGGATCTGGCCTACCAGGCTGGCGGCTATGCCGCGGCTGGCTATAGTCCGCAGCTCTTCTACGTTGTATACCAGTCCTCCCCCGGTGCCGCCCATAGTGTAAGCTGGCCTAATCACCACTGGATAACCTAGATCCTGGGCAATTTTCTCGGCTTCTTCCACGCTATAGGCCGGAAGGCTGCGGGGCATCTCAATGCCCAGACGGTTCATGGTCTCCTTGAAGGCGATGCGGTCCTCGCCACGTTCGATGGCGTCGGGCTGAACGCCGATGACTTTTACGCCATATTGGTCCAGGACCCCGGACTTGTATAGTTCCGAACTCAGATTAAGGCCCGATTGTCCCCCTAGATTGGGTAGGAGTGCATCGGGCCGTTCCTTGGCGATGATTGAGGTGAGGCTTTTGACATTCAAGGGTTCGATGTACGTGAAATCTGCAATACCGGGATCGGTCATGATAGTGGCTGGATTGGAATTGACCAATACAATCTCATAGCCCAGTTTGCGCAATGCCTTGCAGGCCTGGGTGCCGGAGTAGTCGAATTCGCAGGCCTGGCCAATCACGATCGGACCCGAGCCAATGATCAGGATCTTTTTGATGTCGCTTCTTTGCGGCATGTTACCCCTCCATTTTGTCTAGAATTATACCAAGAACAACTAGGTGCGGTCGGAGCTCTTTCAAAATTTAATTCTAACACATATTTGCGGTTGTGGAGTGATTTGCTTGCATGTATACCTGCATATTTAGGCAGCGAAAAAAACCGTTTCCTGCTGGTTGCACAGGAAACGGTCTGGTCCATTTACAGCTTGCCGCTAGTTTTGGAGCATTTCCAGATAGGTGAGGTGTCGGCCTTTAGCATAAGAACGAGCTGAGATGCCAAACACGAAAATTTCCTGCAGGGCGCAGTATTTGTCAGCCAGGCACACGACAGCAGATTCTTTGCAGCCCGGTGGCTGCAAGGTCAAAGGAAACATATGCTTCAGGATGATGTCCTGTTCCACATGGTTGAGCACGAATTCCTCTTTGGCATTGTTTAGAGCGATCTGCGGATGGGCAAATCCGTGGCGGCCTTCCGGGAGGGTAGTGGTGCGCCAGTCGTAAAGGAAAAGGTCATGCAGCAGGCCGCCGCGGGCAGCCGACCTGTAATCCCAGCCCAAAGCCTTGCAAATCGAGTAACTGGCAAAAGAGACATTGAGGACATGATCCAGGCGGGACACGTTCTGGTGATGTTTGAAATCATCCAGCATCTGCACGGTAGGACTGTATATGAGGTCATCTATACAGGCTGCATATTCGGCATATGCGGATTCAGCATCATCTGTAGTCATACGCAGAATTTTGCCTGGCCCTTGCGGCCAGTAACCGGAATCATCCAGGCTGAAACGAAAGCCCCAGTGATTGCCGGAGGTCTTATGTATCTTAAACATCCTTATTATATAAGGTAAACAGCAGAGCAAGAAAATCACCAATAACGTGGTTTCCAGCGTTGCTGCCATGTGCTGCAGCAGCAAAAGTATTCCTCCTCGTCCGGGCTGAGTTGGTAATATGTATAGAGCCGGCGGTGTCCACAACTGAACTAATGATATTATGTTGCCCAGCTGGATGTCAAGGTGCCGGCGCCGCAAACAAGGAACAGGTGATGAATTCGCCGCGGAGTGACTCGAAACCGCACGCTTAATTATTTTCGGCTCGGGAAGTATACAGAGCAAGCATGGACTAATGCCATATTAATGGCTATAATACGAAAAATATCTTTGTGAAAAAGGATGCAAATATGCACTTCGAAACGTTTACCCTGGCTCTGCTGTTTTCCAGCTTCATTTATCTCAGCATGACTGTGTTCGTGTTCTGGTTTTTCCTTTCCAGTCCTGGGGCCCGCAGTTTTATCGGGCTGATGTTGGCTTTGGGCATTTACTCGGTAGGCTACTATTTTGAACTGCACAGTCCCGACCTGGCTGAATTGTTTTTCTGGCTCAAGGTTGAATACTTAGGCATAGCTACATATCCGGTCCTATTCTTGATATTTGTGATCCAATACACCCAGAGGAAAAAGCACCTTGGCTGGCGCGCAGGTATGGCCCTTATGATCATTCCCCTGATCACCATCAGCCTGGTTTGGACCAATGACTCCCATCACCTTTTTTATCGTTCCCTAAGCCTGCAAGCCCACAATGGGCTGGAACTGATGACAATGGTGCCGGGACCGTGGTATTGGGTCAGTGTGGTCTATGGCAACCTGGCTGCCCTCATAGGTGCGGTCATACTGGTACGAATGTGGCACCTGACCAGGCCCCCGCTCAACCGGCAGTATGCAGCCATGTTCGTGGGGTCATTGATCCCCTGGGCGGGTTTCTTCATCTATGTTACCGGGAATAGTCCCCTCAACCTGGACTTAAGCCCCTTCGGCATGATCTTTACCGGTTTGGTATACCTCTATACGCTGATACGCCACCGGGTCTTCGACATGATGCCGGTAGCAAGCCCCATAGTCATGGATAAGATGAGGGATGGGGTGGTAATCACCGATGCCGAGAACCGGGTCATCGATGTGAATCCAGCTGCCATAGAATTTTTCGGATCCCGCCCGGAGGTAATCGGCCGCCGCTTCGATACCCTCCTTTGCCCCAAAGCCGATCCAGCCCTCAACCTATCCGAAGTGGACGAAGGGCACCTGGAAATAGAAGAGGACACGCCGTCAGGCGGCCGCTGGCTGGACCTGGTTTTTTCGCCCCTGGGCAGCGATGGTGGGCTCCCTGGGCATGTGGTGATCGTGCGGGATATAACCGAGAAAAAGCTGAACCAGGCAGCATTGGAAGCAACCAATATGGAACTGGCCCGGCGCCTTCAGGAACTGGACGAATATGGCCAGGAATTGCAGAAGATCAACGATATGACCGTCGAGCTCCAGGCCTGTGTGAATCTGGAAGATGCTTTCCAGGTTATCCCCCGCTATTTGTCCGATCTGCTCCCCACCCTGGCAGGGGGGCTCTACATCTATTCACCTCTTAATCAGACCATGGACTTGGCTTGTTCCTGGAACGATTTTGCCATGTTGGTGGAAGAATTCGAAGTAGGTGACTGCCTGGGTCTGGTCAGGAATGAGATTTACCGGGTAGGAGAATTAATACCGGGGCAAAGCTGCCGGCATGTGGACAAGGGCAACGGCCACCATTACGCCTGTCATCCGGTCATAATGGACGGGACGCCCTTCGCTTTGCTGCACTACTATCATCTGGGGATGGAACTGAGCGATAGTAAACTCCGCTTGGCCCGCATCGGTGCCGATGCCATCAAGATGGCTTTGTCCAACCTGAGAATGAGGGAGAACCTGCGCCAGGAGACTATCCGTGATCCCCTGACCGGGCTGTTCAACCGGCGCTACATGACCGAAGCCCTGGACTTGGAGCTGGCCCGGGCAGAAAGGTCACGCCGGCCATTATCCCTGATCATGGTGGACGTCGATCATTACAAGTCCCTCAATGACCAATACGGCCACAGCCTGGGCGATAGGGTGCTGGTGCAGGTAAGCCATCTATTCGAGAACAATATCCGCCGGGGGGACATAGCCTGCCGTTATGGCGGGGATGAATTCGTCCTGGTCATGCCGGGTGTCAGCCTGGAGGTGGCCATGGAGAGAGCGGAACACATCCGTCACCAGGTCCTGAAGATGCCAGTCCCGCTGGAGGAAGGCGGGGAAGAGACTATCTCCCTGTCCATGGGGGTCGCGGCTCACCCCCTGCATGGGCACAGTGCCGACTCATTGCTCCGGGCCGCGGACCAAGCCCTTTACCAGGCTAAGGAAGCGGGGCGAAACCGTACCTATTCCGCAGGCTAAGATCAGTCTTCCAGCCGTTCATCTTCCCGGGGGAATTCCTGCACCGCCCGCAGCCGGCGTTCGATGCTGCGCGAGCGGCGGGAGGCGCTGTCGATACTGGTGCTGGCCTCTTCCAGTTTCTTTTTGGTTTTTTCCAGCGCATCCCCGAAAGTGCCGAACTCAGTCTTCACTAATCCCAAAAGCTGCCAGACCTCGCTGCTGCGTTTTTCGATCGCCAGGGTTCTGAAGCCCACCGCCAGGCTGTTGAGCAGGGCCAGCATATTGCTGGGGCCGGCGACGATCACCCTGCTATCGTTCTGCAATCCCGCCAGTAAGCCGGGGCGGCGAACCACCTCGGCATACAGGCTTTCCGTGGGCAGGAAGATTATCCCGAAATCAGTGGTGTGGGGAGGATCGAGGTATTTGTCCACTACCATTTTGGCTTCCAGCTTGATCCTTCTCTCCAGCTGCCTTCCGGCTTCCTCGGCCAGGTC
>CAZYGL010000029.1:0-4296 GCA_964647335.1 uncultured Syntrophomonas sp.
TTGAACTCATGTCCTTGGAGGAATTCAAGAACCGAATGAACCAGGTTCTCCCCAAAGCAATAAGGATAAAGCAGTGCCAAGAGATACTGCCTGGGACCCCTTCCCTGATGAAGACGGTCAACGCAGCTCTATATGCTTTCGCAATCAAACTGGCAGTGTCCGAATTGGAGCCTATCCAGGCTGCGATCATGATGCAGGCATCTATACGAGTGCAGAATCGTGGCAAGCATAAGGAACAGGTCAAGGATATCAGACCGGGCCTTTATCAGTTGGAGTCTCTGCCGCAGGACGGTATAGCAGTCATGCGGATGATGGTGAGTGTTAACCAACCCGTCAACATCAGGTTCGACGAACTGGTTGAGGTGTTGAACAGATTTGGCATTAGTTCCGATATTGTCTTGGATTTCTGGCGTCAGGGGAACTATATCAAACAGGGACAGGAATATATTTCTCCCTTGGAAGTGTTTTAAACCAGGCAAGGATGGGGCGCTTTAAGACATGCGCTGGCATCCTGTAAAAGGGGCAAGTATTAGTGAGAGATATCATAGCGGAGGTATACCCCTGGGAAGCCCGGGTGGCTATTGTTGATGATGGACGCCTGGTTGAAGTATTCTGGGCTGACCAGGAGGAGAATGTAGGCAACATATACAAAGGCAGAATCAAGGACGTGATCCCTGGATTATCCTGCGCATTTGTCGACATCGGTTTGGCAAAAAACGCCTTTCTTTTTGCAGGTGACCTGGCCCGGGTATCATCCAACAAGGGCGCCAAAATCGGCGATGTGCTGAAGAGCGGGCAGGATATCATGGTTCAGGTCAAAAAGGAAGCTTTTGCCGAAAAGGGAGCCCGGGTAACCGGGGATATCACTATTCCCGGCCATTTTCTGGTGTTACTCCCTTTTCAGAATGATGTATCTATTTCCCGAAAAATCGTGGATGATCGTCGGCGTGAACACTTGCGCAGACTGATCGAAGGCAAAAAACCTGAGCGGGTGGGCATTATTCTAAGGACGGCCTGCCTGGAAGCAGAGGACCAGGAAATCATGGGTGAATTGGGGCGCCTGCTGGAGGTTTGGCAAGAGCTTAAGTATCGCTACGATAAGGGCAAGGCTCCAGCCATGATCTACGAGGATGTGAATGTCCTGGACCGGGCTTTGCGAGATTATTGGCACAATGACATAAGCAAGATCGTCGTCAACAACCGCAAGGTTAAGGACAAAGTGGAACGTTTCATTAAAAACCAGGGGAACGGCTATACACTGAACATCCAATTTGAGCATGGTGCTTTGTTCGAGAAATACGGATTGGAAAAAGACATCCGCAAAGCATTGCGCCGCAAGGTCTGGCTGAAAAGCGGGGGATATTTGATTTTCGACACAACTGAAGCCATGACGGTAATTGATGTCAACAGCGGCAAATACACTGGCAAAGCCGATTTCGAGGAAACCATTCATCGCTTGAACCTGGAAGCTGCGGTGGAGATCCCACGCCAGTTGAGGCTGCGCAGCATCGGGGGGATTATCCTGATCGACTTCATAGATATGCGGGAGCAGTCCCACCAGAATGAAGTCATAGCAGCCCTGCAACAAGAACTGGACAAGGACAAAGTCCATTCCCGCATCATAGGTATGACCGGGCTGGGTTTTGTTGAGATGACCCGAAAAAAATCCCGTTATGGCATTGCTCAGGTGTTCAATGACGAATGTTCCAATTGCCATGGGCGGGGATATACGATCAACATATTATCCCTGGCTTGCCAGGTTAAAAGACAGTTAGCCAACCTGGGGTACCTGGAGAACAATGAGATTGTTGCCGAACTGCATCCCCACCTGTTGGATTTCATTATGAAAGATGAAAAGAACCTGGCCTACATCGAGCATATAACCGGTAAGAAGATCAAGCTCAACGCTAATCCAGCGGTCAAGCTGGAAGATTACCGGATCTTCGGGGCATGACGTTTTCCCTGATGATTTATACCATGATTACCGCTGATCAACGACGGATCAACCTAAAGCGGCTTGACGGGAGGCATAATCTGTGTTATTTTGTTAGTTGGTTGCACGTTTTTGCAACCGCACAGTCCGGGTCACTAAATGGCTGAGCCTACCTTGAGACTGGCGAGTCTAAGAAATGTGGAGGTGGGAAAATGTACGCAATTATTCAGACAGGTGGAAAACAATACCGGGTTCAGGAAGGCGATATTCTCAAGATTGAAAAATTGGAGGGAGCAGCCGGCGATAAACTGATCCTGGATCAGGTCCTGATGGTCAAAGATGACAATGGGACCAGAATTGGCACCCCGACTGTAAATGATGCCCAGGTGACTGTGGCGGTAATCGAGCAGGGCCGGGAGAAAAAAATCGTTGTCTATAAATACAAGCGCAGAAAGAACTATCGTCGCAAACAGGGCCATCGGCAAGCCTACACCAAGGTGATAGTTGAAAAAATTGAGGGTTAAGCAGGAGGTATCTTGATATGGCACATAAAAAGGGTGTTGGCAGCACCAGAAATGGCAGAGACAGCGAATCCAAACGCCTGGGGGTAAAAAGAGGCGATGGCCAGTTCGTGACTGCCGGCAACATACTGGTCAGGCAGCGGGGCACCAAGATCCACCCGGGCAACAATGTGATGATCGGTGGAGATGATACCCTGTTTTGTACAATCGACGGCAGGGTCAAATTCGAGAGAAAAGGCAAGACCAAAAAACAGGTGAGCGTATATCCGGAAGAAACAGCTACCCTGTAGATAATATCAATAAACCACGATATGCCAACCCCTGGAACTATTCAGGGGTTTTTGCTATTATTAGCAATAACACGGGGGCGGTTAACTTGGAAACTGAACAAATGGCCGATTTATTGCGCAGAGTAAGACATGACTTCGCCAACCACCTGCAAGTGGTCAGCGGTTATCTGGATATCGGAAAACCTCAGCAGGCAAGGGATTATCTGCGCCAGGTGATCGACGAAATGAATGCAGCCCGGACGGTTTTTGACCATCCCAGTAGTGAGGCTGCCCTGTATTTTTACCGGCAAATGCTCCAAGCCAGTGAGCTGGGATTTAAATTGCACTTTCAAAACCTTGCCGCTGATGACTGGGAAATATTTAAGCTTCATAATGAGCCGCTTCGCACTCTGGAAAAATTCAACCAAAGCCGGATGATGCACCAGGAAAATGATGAAGTCCGTTTAAGTTTCGGATGTGATGAACAGGGAGTAACCATGTGTTTCACCTTTCCAGGTCGGGAAGGTGAAGCTCAGTTGATAAGGATAGATAGGGAGTAGCTTGATGTTTATAGATCATGCCAAGATTTTTGTCAAAGGTGGAGATGGGGGCAACGGCTGCGTTGCTTTCCGGAGGGAAAAGTATGTCCCCTTGGGAGGGCCGGCAGGCGGAGATGGAGGCCGGGGCGGAAATGTGATATTTATTGCCGATGAAGGCATGAGCACCTTGATGGATTTCCAGTATCGCAAACATTTCAAAGCCGATCGTGGGCAACATGGACTGGGCAAGAACCAGCACGGCGCCCGTGGAGATGACCTGGTTGTAAGAGTGCCGGCCGGGACGTTAGTAATTGACGATGACAGCGGTGAGACCATCGCTGATTTAACCGCGGCCGGGCAGGAAGCAGTCATCGCCCGGGGGGGAAGGGGCGGCAGAGGCAATGCCCGTTTTGCTACTGCCATACACAAAGCACCGTCTATGGCGGAAAATGGAGAACCAGGCGAAGAAAAATGGATTCGCCTGGAACTCAAGTTGCTTGCAGATGTTGGCTTGGTGGGATTTCCCAACGCGGGTAAATCGACCCTCATTTCCAGGGTCTCGGCGGCCCGTCCTAAGATCGCGGATTACCCATTTACTACCCTGGTTCCGCAGTTGGGGGTAGTATTGACCCGGGATAAAAATTCATATGTAATCGCTGACATCCCGGGATTAATTGAAGGTGCACATGCCGGGGCAGGATTGGGACACGATTTTCTTAGGCACATCGAGAGAAACCGGGTCCTGTTGTTTATCCTGGATGCGGCTCAAATAGATGGCCGCAGCGTACTTGCGGATTACCGGGTTTTAAGGGCCGAACTCGAGGCTTATAGACCGGAACTCGTGAATCGGCCTTATCTCATCGTCGCCAACAAAATGGACTTGCCTGAAGCCCAGGAGAACTTTAGCCGTCTACAGGAATTGTATGGAGACAAGGTGATTGGCATATCAGCTGTAACCGGACAGGGCCTCTCCGAACTGATAGAAAAAACCTATGACCTGCTGCAGGGAATTCCCGTAACCGAACACGTGGGGG
>CAZYGL010000029.1:4396-7169 GCA_964647335.1 uncultured Syntrophomonas sp.
ATAGAAAAAACCTATGACCTGCTGCAGGGAATTCCCGTAACCGAACACGTGGGGGAATCCCGGGTAGTGCGCAAATTCCAGGAAGAGGTGCCATTTGTTATCGAAGTGATAGATGGGGTGTATCAGGTTTCAGGGAAACGTATCGAGAACCTGGTCAGCATGACCAATTTCGATCAGGAGGAATCCTTGCAGAGATTTCAGCGTACAACCGAAAGAATGGGGCTGGATCAGGCTTTGAGGTCCAAGGGCATACGGATCGGAGATACGGTGCGGATCAAGGACATGGAATTCGAATACAGCGAATGAGAAAAACCTTGTCCTCCTGACCAGGGCGAGTACATCGTTATTTTTTAATACGGGGTGCAAAAGAAAGATGCGGGAACAATTCAAAAATTGCAGGAGAATCGTGGTTAAGGTTGGGACAAGCACTCTGACCCATGCCAATGGGCAACTCAACCTGGGGCGCATGGAACGCATAGTGCGTGAGCTGGCAGACCTCCACAATCAAGATATGGAAGTGCTGCTGGTGTCGTCGGGTGCGATAGGTACCGGAGCCAATCGGATGGGCTTGAAGAAAGTCCCTCGTACTCTGCCGGAAAAACAAGCTTTGGCAGCTATCGGCCAGGGCGCCTTGCTGCACATGTACGAGAAATTTTTTGCCGAATACGGCAAAACTGTGGCTCAGGTGCTGCTCACCAGGGAAGACCTGGATGAGAGGATGCGTTATCTCAATGCCACCAATACCCTTCTGGCTATTCTGAATATGAAAGTCATCCCCATAATCAACGAAAATGATACGGTAGTGGTGGAAGAAATCAAATTCGGCGATAATGATATGCTTTCCACGGTGGTAGCAGGCATCGTGGATGCGGATCTGCTGATAATCCTGTCCGATGTAGATGGCTTTTATGATATGGACCCCAGGGTGCATCCGGAAGCCCACCTCTGCAGCGAGATCCATGAGATAACCGAGGAAATGGAGCATAATTCCACGAACCGGGGTATAGCATTTTCCAGCGGTGGTATGTACACCAAATTGAAGGGCGGCCAGATATGTATGGCTGCCGGAATACCTATGATCATTGCCAACAGCAAAGAAGAAAACGTGATCCGGAGAATCATCGCCGGGGAAAAAATCGGCACCCTTTTCGTGCCCCGGACCGAGAAGATGCAGGCCCGCAAGAAATGGATCGCTTTCGGTACCGTCCTGCATGGAAAACTGAGAGTGGATGCCGGGGCAGCCAACGCTCTGCTCAAAAAAGGCAAGAGCTTGTTGGCTTCAGGCATTACCGAGGTGGAGGGTGACTTTGAGCGTGGCACCGTGGTAGCAGTGTTGACCGCCGATGGTGCGGAAATTGCTAGGGGAATGGCTAATTACAGCGGTGATGAGATAAGAAGGATAGCTGGACGCAAATCCAGCGATATCGAAAAGATCCTGGGAGAAAAAGACTATGATGAGGTTATCCACCGCAACAATCTGTGGATCAAGCATTGATGGAGGGATACGCAATGGGTAATATTGAGGAGATGCTCATAAACCAAGGGCAGAAGGCCAGAAGAGCAGCCAGGTTTTTAGCCAATGCATCAACTTCGGTCAAAAACCAGGCGCTGTACTGCATGGCTGACCAGCTGGAAGCGGGGCAGGATGCAATACTGGCCGCCAACCAGCTCGACCTTGAACTGGGCCGGCAACAAGGTTTAAGCTCAGCTCTGTTGGAGAGGCTGACACTAAATCAGGGACGCATCAAAGATATGGCCCAGGGGCTGCGGGATGTTGCTGTGTTGCCCGATCCGATAGGGGAGACCATCTCAAGCAGCCGTAGGCCTAACGGGCTCGATATTAGCCGGGTACGGACGCCCATCGGGGTGATAGGCATCATATATGAATCACGCCCCAATGTGACCGCCGATGCTGCGGCCTTATGCTTGAAATCCGGCAATGCCATCCTCTTGCGGGGGGGAGAAGAAGCCCTCAATTCCAACCGAGTCATAGCTCGCATAATTTCAGCGGCAGCGGAAGAGAGGGGGATCCCGGAAGGGGCCATCCAGCTGGTTGACAGTGAAGATCGCCAGGCGGCGGTATTCATGATGAAAATGCACCAGTACCTGGATGTCCTAATTCCCCGGGGGGGCAAAGGTCTCAAACAGGCAGTGCTTGAAAATGCCATAGTCCCCATAATAATGACGGGCATGGGCAATTGCCATGTTTACGTGGATGAATTTGCGGACCTCAATAAAGCCCAGCCAATTGTTTTCAATGCCAAAGTGCAGAGGCCGTCTGTATGCAATGCAGCTGAAACCTTATTGGTGCACCATAGAGTAGCATCGGTGTTTCTGCCGGGTATGCTCGATGCGCTAGCGGCAGCCGGGGTGGAAATCCGCGGTTGTGAAAAGACCCGGGAGATTGTGCCGGGGATCAAGGCTGCCAGTTCGGAAGATTGGGAGGAAGAATACCTGGATCTCATCCTCGCGGTTAAGGTAGTAGCCCACCTGGATGAAGCCATCAACCACATCAACCAATACGGCACTGGACATAGTGAGGCCATTGTCAGCGAAAATTACACCTGCGTGCGGCGCTTCCTGGCTGAGGTCGATGCGGCAGCGGTATATGCCAATGCCTCAACTCGTTTCACTGATGGCGGAGAGTTCGGCATGGGTGCGGAGATGGGCATCAGCACCCAGAAATTGCATGCCCGAGGACCAATGGGGCTGAAGGAATTGACCACGACCAAGTTTATTATCCAGGGTGACGGACAGATACGATAGACCGCCA
>CAZYGL010000029.1:7269-10919 GCA_964647335.1 uncultured Syntrophomonas sp.
TCCCTCGACCAGGTCCACCAGGGCATATATGTATGGAACCAGGTCCTTGAATTCAGGCAGGGCGCTCACCCGCACCAGCGTGTAACTGTGCACCCGGCCCTGACCGCTGGTCTGACGCCATTCCAGATTATCACCCAGGCAATAGGGACAATGCCGGCGAGGGTAAAAGACGTAGCGCTGGCAATGAATGCAATATTGCAGCCAGAGACTGCCTTCGCCGATATGCTCCCAATAGGTCCGTTGATAGTCCGTCATATTTATCCCCTCTCCAAAATCAAACAGCACTGGGTGCTCATGGTGCCGCCATTGCCATTAACCAGAGCCCGGTGGTTGTTGCTTACCTGCCGCTGCCCGGCTTCTCCCCGCAACTGACGTACCGCCTCGGTCACATGCGACATACCTCCGGCAAATGACGACTGCCCGAAAGAGAGCTGCCCCCCATGAGTATTGCAGGGGAGGCTGCCTTTATATGTCAAATCGGTCCGTTCCACAAAACGACCGCCTTCACCCTTAGGGCAGAAGCCAAGATCTTCCAGACTTATCAGCACCGTGATGGTGTAACAATCATAGAGGGAGACCAAATTTATATCTTTTGCGGTCATCTGAGCCATACGAAAAGCCCGCTCTCCCGCCGCTTTGATAGCGCTGGTCGTCATGGACGGTGCAAAAGCGATGGAATTATGAGTATAGGCTTCACCAAATCCTCGCAGGATCACCGGGTTATGAGCCGGGGCCAGGTGTGGCTCTTTATTGCCCACAATAACTGCGGCTGCCCCGCTGCAGGGGCGCACTATTTCCAATAGGTGCAGGGGATCCACTATGATGGGTGAATCAAGGACCTGCTGGATGGACAGAGGCTCGCGATTGAAAAGGGCATCAGGATTTGCCAAGGCGTTGGTGCGCTGGTCTACTGCGATTTTGGCAAGTTGTTCAGCAGTGGTTCCGTATTCATGCATATGGCGACGGGCAATCATGGCATAACCTGAGTTGAATCCCATCGGTCCATAGGGCAGTTCATAGTCTATTTCGGCTTGCGACATCACCGCGGTTTTCCCTTCCCGGGTATTAAAAACCTGCGGGTCCCAGATACCACCGCTCAGGCACAAGCAGTAGCGGCACAGTCCGGCCGCTACCATTAATGAGGCGCGGGCAATACAGCCGGCGGCACTGGCTCCCCCCAATTCAACCATGTTCATGAAAGTTGGCGACAGCTGCAGATATTCAGCGACCTGGGAGGGCCACAGAAAATAACTGTCCTCGCTGGGGGGACAGACCAGCAGTCCGTCGATGTCGCCCTTGTCAAGGCCAGCATCCCGGATAGCCAGCGCTGCAGCCTGGGCCAAGAGGTCGAGGCTGATCTGGCCTTTCGCCTCCAGGGAAGGTTTTAACTCCCCGATGCCGAGTATCGCACATTGCTCAGGTCTAAACATAGCTCACCACCTTAATCGGCTCGGCGCAACCGGCTTATTCGATCACTTCCAGGTTATAGGCCGCTAATTTGCTGGTATCTTCCTCGCTCAAAGCATATTCCCTGTCCAACATCGTGCGCTGGGATGACTCCCCGCACAAGGGAGTAGACAGATAACGCAGGCCATTGTCGTTGACCATGGTGACGATCAGTTTCAACTCCGGGTATCTCTGGGACAATTTGCGAGCCGCTGCTACATTGGCTCCAGATGAGACGCCACAGAAGATCCCCTCCTGCTGGGCCAACTGCTGGGCGGTGGCCATACATTCAGCCGAGGAAACCAGGATCACTCCATCTGCGTACTGCAGATCAAGTATCTCCGGGACCAAGCCGTCGGCGATACCCTGTACCATGTGCTGGCCGATTTTTCCCTTGGCTAGGATGGGTGATTCAGCTGGTTCGGAGATAAACAATTTAATATTAGGATTTTTTTCCTTAAGGAATTTAGCTGTGCCAGTGAAGGTTCCTCCCGTACCCTGGCACATGATGAATGCATCCACCTGGCCGGAACTTTGTTCCCATATTTCAGGGCCAGTACCGGAAAAATGAGCATCCAGGTTTTCCTGGCGGATAAACTGGCCGATTTCAAAAACCTGATCCCCGTAGCGGGTCTTAATCCTGGCCACTTCCTCCAGGACCAGGTCAACATCGGTCTCAGCTCCCGGGGTCAGGACCAAATCGGCGCCATAAGCCCGGATGGTCTTCTTGCGTTCATCGCTCATTCCCGCTGGCATTACGATTATTACCCGGTAGCCCTTGCTGGCCCCAACCATACACGTGGCTATGCCGGTATTCCCGGTAGTACCTTCCAGAAGGATCATTCCGGGCTTAAGGTCCCCACGCTTTTCTGCCCGTTCCACGATCTCTTTGACCACTCTGTCCTTGAGACTGCCGCTGGGATTGACATATTCAAGCTTAACCGCGATTTTGGCCTTCAAGTCAGTGCCTATTTTGGGCAGAAGTATGAGCGGGGTATAACCTACTGCCTCCAATACGCTGTTCAACATACGGGCATTCCTATTCCAATCCATTATCAGTCCTCCCCAAGTGGTTCATTATTTATACGAAATTACCAAGTCAAGATTATAATATCCAGTCATTGCCGAAATTTAGAGGACGCTTGATTGTGTAAACGGCGGTGGCCGGCATTTCGCCTATGAACAGAGGTTGATGATCTTGTGCCTGCTTATACAATTTGCGGATTTCCGCCCAGATGCGCGGCCGCAACAGTGGATCCCGGAGGCTAAGCCCCAGGATGTGCAATTCTTCTGCCCACCGGTTATTGAGTTCTATCTCATAGTCGGTCAGTTTGGCGAAAAAATCGCGCCAAGCCTGCAGCTGCTCGATTTCCCACCAACCTATGCCGGCACACACAAAATGACGGCAGATCGATTCACGCATCAATTGAGTCAAAATGCAGCCGCCTTCCTTGCTGTGAAAACGGCAGCGATAGCCAACACCTTCAATATTATTGTTGACAGTGACTGAAGCATCCAAAACAGTCAGGCGTTCGAGGCTTAAAATATAATCCAGCAGTTCTTTGTTGTGCTCCAGGAGATAAGCCATATCGGTTAGGTAAAATACCGGTGAATAATAACCGCAGCACCCCTTGTCATCCTGGCGGGGACATTCCCGGCAGAGATCTACTTCTATGTAACTTCGCAAGCCTTGATTATGGAAAACCAGGGTGATCTCTTTGTCCATCGTCCGAATAAATCCTTCCCGCTCCGGATGGCACCAGGCCATTTCCAATTGCCGGTAATAGTCAGTCTAAATAAAAGCTTAAAGCATTTGCCCGGTTGATTCAATCTTTATAGGTGATTTGCATAATAACGTTACAATTAGGTATGATTAATCCAAGATTTTAACAGCTCTTCACTAATCTGCGCAAGGCAAAGAGCGCGCATTTAGGGTGGTTTGAAATGGCTAAGATCAAGAAGATGGGGATAATGGGCGGCACGTTCGATCCCCTCCATTATGGGCATCTGCTGGCAGCGGAATGGGCTCGCGAACTCTGTCAATTGGATAGGGTAGCATTTGTGCCGGCTGCCCGCCCTCCTCACAAGCAACTGGATGCAGTTCTGGACGGTCAGCATCGATTTGCCATGGTCAAGCTGGGAATACGCGGCAACCGGTATTTTACTGCCTCGGCGGTTGAACTGGAGAGACAAGGCCTGTCTTA
>CAZYGL010000030.1:0-6217 GCA_964647335.1 uncultured Syntrophomonas sp.
AATTGGATTCCCTGTTCGCTGTGCTCCCCGAAACCCATGTCACAGCTCTCAGTATAGATTCCTCTACCAGTGCCAGGGCGATTAGCGATGCCCTGGAAAATAAGATTATCGTCGGCAATGTTAGCACCCATCTTTTGGAAAAAGGCACTCCGGAACAGGTCAAGAAAGCTGCTTCGGCCAGTCTGAGCCAGGGCGTCAAGGTATTAGCCCCTGCGTGTGGTCTGAGTATGAGCACTCCACTAATAAATCTGCAGGCCATGGCCAGTGTAGTCCGAGAATATAATCCAGATATCGAATAGGGTTGTTGTAACAACTGAACAATGGCCAAAGTACAAACAAGGCAGATTGTAAATCGTCAAAACCGTTGTAGTTTAAACCCCAGGTAAAAGCCCTGGGGTTTTTGTGTGCTCAGGGCAGAGGGGAAATGAGATGTTAAATAACTTTTGGTTATTTAACAAATGAGCATTTATATGATATATTTCCCCCAGAGGAAAAACAGCCAATCAGACGGGAGCTGGATAATAATTGAAACTTGATGATGCTTATATGGATAGGATAGAGCAGGAGCTTTTCGCCCGTACCATGGTCAAAAAAGCCGAAGGAACCAAGGTGGTAGGGGTATACTGTGCATTCACCCCCAGGGAGCTTATCGTCGCAGCTGGAGGGATACCGGTAGCCTTATGCGCATCTTCCAATGATGCAATCCCGGTAGCTGAACAACACCTGCCCCGCAACTTCTGCCCTCTGGTCAAATCCAGCTATGGTTTGGCTTTATCAGATACTTGCCCTTATTTCCATTTTTCAGATCTATTGGTGGCTGATTCTACGTGTGAAGGCAAACGCAAAATGTATGAAATATTGAGCCGGATCAAGCCAGTTCACCAATTGGGCTTGCCGCAGACGGCAGACGGAGAACAGGCCCTGAAAATATGGGTGGATGAACTTTACCGCCTGCGGGCTTTGTTGGAAGATCAAACGGGAAACCAGATTACCGATCAAAACCTGAGGGATGCTATCAAACAATACAATAGGATCAGGGAACTGATCACCGCTACATATGCCCTGAACAAGGGCGAAGTGCCCTTGCTAAGCGGATGTGAAGCGAGTATTGCCGTGGACCCAATCGGGTTCGAAGTGGACTTGCCCGGTTTCATCCAACGCATGGAGCGTGTAATCGAGTGGGCTAAAAAGAGAGGCGGGCTAAAGCCCCGTCCCAGGATTTTGCTGACCGGGTGCCCGACCACCTGCAAAAAAGTCCTGGAGATCATTGAAGATTCGGCTTGGGTGGTGGCCATGGAGAACTGCGGGGGGCTGAAGACCGTCAATATAGCGGAAGAAGATGAGGACCCCATGGTAGCCTTGGCTCGGGCTACGCTCAAGATCGCCTGCCCCTGTATGACACCTAACCGTCGCCGGTTCGAACTCTTGGCCCAACTGGCAGAGGAGTATCAGGTGGATGGGGTGGTTGATCTCACCTGGCAGGCCTGTCATCCCTTCAATATCGAATCCTATTCCCTGGGTAGGTTTATCCAGGATGAGGTCGGGATTCCATTCCTGCAGATCGAAACTGATTATTCCGAAACTGACCGTGGTTGGCTGCAGGTCAGGATCGAGGCTTTTGTAGAGATGCTTATGCCCCTGGAGCGTAAACGCGCGGCTGGCTTATAGCAATCATATCCCGCGGGGAAGGTATTATCGCATGGCAAAAGTCGTACTAAGAAATCTCAGCAAATATTACCGCGAACAGGCCGCCGTGGTCGACTTCAATCTGGAGATAAAAGATCGGGAATTCCTGGTGATTGTGGGGCCTTCCGGCTGCGGCAAGACTACGGTTTTGCGTCTGATAGCCGGCCTGGAAGAGATCAATACCGGGGACATTTTTATCGGCGATGTGCAGGTAAACGACCTGCCTCCCCGGGACCGCAATATCGCTATGGTTTTTCAGAATTACGCCCTCTATCCCAATATGAACGTTTATGATAATCTCGCCTTCGGCCTCAAAATGCATAATGTCGGCAAAGCAGTCATCAAGGAGAAGGTTGAGGCAGTGGCCCAAATGCTCAATATAGAAAACTACCTGGGGCGCAGGCCGGCGCAACTATCAGGCGGCGAGCGGCAAAGAGTCGCGATTGGCAGAGCTTTGGTGCGTGATCCGTCCGTTTTCCTGATGGATGAACCCTTGTCGAATTTGGACGCAAGGCTCAGAAACAGCATGCGTTCGGAAATTATGAGACTGCACCGTCGAATTCAAACCACTTTCATCTATGTGACCCACGACCAGATGGAGGCCATGACCCTGGGGGAGAGGATTGTAGTCATGAAGAAGGGCTATATCCAGCAGGTCGGTACACCGGAGGAGATATACAACCTGCCGGTCAACCAATTTGTTGCGGAATTCATAGGCACGCCCCCCATGAACTTCCTGCCGGCAATGCTGAAACGCTCGGGAGGCAAACTTGTGGCTCAGCTTGAGGGCCTTCCCTATAATCTCAGTCTTAAACCGGATATACCACTTGAAGCTGGGAAAGGACACGGGAAAAACGCAATTGTCGGCATAAGACCGGAGCACATTAGCCTGGATAAAAAGGCAGGAGGGGTCAATGTTCTGACCGCCAAGCTAGATATGATCGAAAAAATGGGGGCGGAAAAACATCTACACCTTATGTTGGGTGAGGTGCCGATTATCGCCAAGACCAATGGGGATTACTCGGTTTCAGCCGAAGGAAGGGTGGACATTTATTTGCCCCCCGATTATATACATATATTCGACGGGGATACGGGCTTGAATGTGGGCTGTTCCCTGGCGCTTAACCGCAGGCATGAAGGTGGTGATTAAGGGTTCAGCTTAAAGGGATTTAGTCCATTATTCATTGAAAGGGGTGCGCTTGTGATGAAGAAAAGCAAAATCGTACTTACAATTATGATGATCCTGATGCTGGTAGTAACCAGTGCCGGCTGCCAGATGTTTGGGAGTAAAAAGCCAGTCGAACCGGTCACTATTTATTTTTCCTATCCTCCCTACGGCTATGATACCGACAAGGAAATGGCTTTCTGGAATACCCAGATTGCGGCATTCCAGGCGGCAAATCCCAACATTAAAGTTGAATTCAGCGTGGAAAGCTGGGACAATGTCTACACCAAATGGGAACAGGCCCTGGAGACCGGGGCAACCCCGGACATCGGCTATGATTGTCCCATCACCGCAGTTGATTATGCCTTGCAGGGCAAAGTCCTTCCAGTGACTGACCTCGTAAACAAATTGGGAGGAGACGCGGCCTTCAACGAGGGCATGCTGGACTACAAAGCTGGCGGGGAGTGGTACGGAGTTCCCCATGGGGATGCCTCCATGGTGTTACTGTACAGAAAAGACCTGCTCAAAGCGGCCGGATACGACAATCCGCCCAAGAACTGGGATGAATTAGTGGAGATTGCCAAGGCTACCACCAAAAATGGTGTTTACGGATTTGGTTTCTTTACCGGGGATGACTATCAATCCAGCCAGATACTTACCGGTTTAATGGCTGCAGCCGGAGGGGTAATGATCGATAAGGACGGTAAAGTAGCCCTGAACAGCCCCGAAAACCTCAAAGCCCTGGAACTGGTCGATTTGTTGTACAACAAATTGAAAGTGGTACCCGAAAGCACCCTTACCTGGGAGCACAGTGATCCGGCTAATGCCATAGGAACCGGCAAAGTAGCCATGGCTGTAACCTGGGGCGGCTATGGGACCCTCTTGCCTTCCATGTTCCCCGACCAAATTCAAAACATCGGCTTTGCCAAATTGCCCGACGGCCCTTCCGGCCACTCTGGCAGCTGGTCCGGAACTGGGGGATTCTTCATTTTCAAGAATGCCAAACATCCCGAGGAAGCCAAACAGTTCATAGAATACATGTCAAAACCAGAACTCAGCAAGGAGTGGGCCCTGATCTCCGGTAATGTTTCACCATTTGTGAGCATTACCAATGACCCGGAACTGACCAGGTTGGAATGGTACAAAGCCATGCAGGATCAGTCGCCAACCCAGATCACTCTGGGATGGGGGCATGACATAATTCTGGGAGCCTATATGTGCGATCCCATTTTCACTGAAGCGATGGTGAACGTGACTATTAATAAGAAGCCACCTCAGGAAGCCCTGAAGATACTGCAGGAAAATGTTGAAAAGACCATTCAGGAAGCCAACGCCAAGAAATAGTTGCGGGTGATCGTAATTGGTAGTCGATACAATTAATTTATAATGGAGACAGAAGGTACAGGTCGGCTGGATGGCTGACCTGTACTGGATTTTTAATTACAATCAGACCAGGTAGCAAGGTTATGGTTGGTTTTGGAGTGGGGTGTAGCTGTGGATAGTAAAAGCCTGGGTTGGGGTATATTCAAACAAACCGCATTTTGGTTTTTGCTGCCGGCTATCCTGGCACTGGTTTTTGTCCTGATTTATCCTATTTCTTACGGGATATCCATGAGCTTCACCAATCGTTTTTTCACCTATGCTAATTATGGTTATGTCGGCTTGCAAAATTTTGTCACCATATTGCATGACCCGCTTTTCATCAAGGCGTTGGCCAATTCCCTTAAATTTGCAGTCTATGTTATCGTATTCGACACGCTGGTTGGATTTGGCCTGGCTTTGCTCTTGAATTCAGCCGGCAACTACAGCCGGGTTTTCCGGATCCTATTCTTTATACCCTGGATCCTACCTTCGGTGGTGGTGGCTTTCGCGTTTCGGTGGCTATATAATGACACCTATGGTCTTATCAATTACCTCCTGCTCAAATGGCAGCTGCTGGAGACGGCGGTTAATCCCCTGGCTCGCCAGGAGTTGGTTTGGGGAGGGATTATCCTACCTGAAGTTTGGTTTTCCTACGCTTTTGTGATGCTGGTATTTGCAGCCGCCCTGAAATCCATCAATCCCAACATCTATGAAGCTGCCCGGATCGATGGGGCTAACCGCTTGCAGATGTTCACTAACATAACCCTGCCAGCCTTGAAATCGACCTTCATAATGGTGACCATTCTGCAGCTTGTTTGGGAGATAGCATCATTCGATCTCATCTGGTTGATGACTAAAGGGGGGCCTGGCAACGCAACCCTGACTCTCAGCTTGTACATTTACAAACTAGCCTTTGACTTCAAAAAGACCGGCTATGCCTGCGCTGTGGCAACCTCTATGTTTTTGATGCTGGTGGTATTGATTGTGTGCGCTTTTATTCTGCTCAGATACGGTGATAGATATGATGAAAAAGCATGACAAAAGCCGGGATACCAAGCTGGTAATTACCAGTCAGCATGATAAGAACAGAAGTAGCTATATGCATCATAGCCTAAAGATGCTGCTACTGATTGGCTTGGCCTTCATAGTTTGGTTGCCCCTGCTGGTGGTCATTTTTACATCCTTCAAGACCCGGGCGGAAATAGCCACGGCTGTACCCACACTGCTGCCGCAAACGTTTACCTTCGACAACTACGCCCGCCTGTTCAGGTTGATGAAATTTGAGGTCTATCTGTGGAACAGCCTGCTGGTGGCTTCACTTACCGCCGCCATCTCTCTGTTGGTTTCATCCTTGGCGGCGTATGCCCTGGTTTGGCTTAGGTTCAGGGGCAAGCAGATGTTCCAGGGATTCACCCTGTTTGTTTACCTGTTTCCGCAAATTCTGTTGGTAGTGCCATTATTCTTGATGTGCTACCGCTTGGGATTGCTGGACACCAAATTCGCCCTGGTGCTGACCTATCTGGCGTTTATCCTGCCTTTTGGCATCTGGATGCTCAAGAACTACTTTGAGTCCATATCCCGCACCCTGGTGGATGCAGCCCTGGTGGATGGCTGTACCTACTGGCAGTGCCTGTGGCGAGTAGTCCTGCCGGTATGCCTGCCGGGTATGGCTACGGTTTTGACTTATTCATTCATCCTCGGATGGAATGAGTACATGTTTGCCAGCATCCTGATCAATTCCAATCCAAGCCGCACTCTTGCCATAGGGGTGCAGACCCTGATTGGCAATCATGGCACCGATTTCACCCTTCTCACCGCCGCAGCAGTGGTCATGATCATTCCCACCCTGATCTTCTTTATGTTCATCCAGCGCTGGTTCATCGAAGGCCTCACCCTCGGCGGCTCCCAAGACTAGTGTTAGTGTCGCGGGGGCGGAGTTTTTTTAAAATTAATACTCACCAAGAAAAACGATGTGTCAAAAAAACCCGACCCCCCCCCAAAAAG